>NZ_CALHXD010000001.1 GCF_938040115.1 uncultured Campylobacter sp.
AAAAACGCGACGATCCGCGAGTTTTGCACGATAAACTCGGGCACGCACAAAGGCGACGGGATCACGCGTATCGGCGATAACGCGTTTATCATGGCCTACTGTCACGTCGCGCACGACTGTATCATAGGAAATAACGTCATCCTAGCAAACAACGCGACTCTAGCCGGTCACGTGGAGCTTGGAGACTACAGCGTCGTGGGCGGTATGACGCCGATACATCAGTTCGTGAGAGTCGGCGAGAGCTGCATGATCGCGGGCGCTAGCGCGCTATCTCAGGACGTCGTGCCGTTTTGCCTGGCTGAAGGCAACCGAGCCTATATCAGAAGCTTAAATTTAGTCGGTATCAGACGAAGATTCGATAAAGACACGGTCGAAGAGATAAATAGGGCGTATAAATTTTTATTTAGAAAAAGCGGGGATCTAAAAGCAGCGGCTAGCGAGCTTTTAGCGGGCGCACAGATAGAACAGGTGCGAAAAATGTGCGAATTTATACTAAGCACCAAGCGCGGTATCCCATTAGCAAAAGGAAGAGAATAATGGCGAGAAAATGTAATTTTTGCGGCGAGACGGAGTCAAACGATAGACGCCTTTTTGCGGATTTGGACAATAAGGCTTTCATCTGCGAATACTGCGTGAATGCCGCTTATAATATGATTTGCGGCGATACGAGCCTGCAAGAATCAACTCCTGAAAACAAAACCGACAAAGACTATACGAATTTAACTCCAAAAGAGCTAAAGGCGGTGCTCGATAACTACGTAATCGGTCAAGATAAAGCTAAAAAGGTCTTTAGCGTCGGCGTTTATAACCACTACAAAAGAATTTTTAGAAAAGGCGAGATCGAGGATGATACGGAGATATCAAAATCAAATATCTTGCTCGTCGGCCCTACCGGTAGTGGCAAGACGCTGATGGCGCAGACGCTGGCTAAATTTCTAGACGTACCTATCGCTATCTGCGATGCGACTAGTCTAACGGAGGCCGGCTACGTAGGCGAAGACGTGGAAAATATCCTAACTCGCCTTTTACAAGCCGCAGACGGCGACGTAAAGCGCGCCGAGCAGGGCATAGTTTTCGTCGATGAGATAGATAAGATCGCCAGAATGAGCGAAAACCGCTCGATCACGCGCGACGTGAGCGGTGAGGGCGTACAGCAGGCGCTTTTAAAAATCATCGAGGGCAGCCTCGTAAATATCCCTCCAAAAGGCGGCAGAAAGCACCCCAATCAGGAATTTATCCAGATAGATACCTCAAATATTCTATTCGTCTGCGGCGGTGCGTTTGACGGCCTGGCCGACATCATCGAGCGCAGGATCGGTAAAAACGTGCTGGGATTTGGTCAAGATAAACGTTCTAAAGACGATAGGGAAAATTTGCTAGACGCGCTTGAGAGCGACGATTTGGTGCATTTTGGGCTCATCCCGGAGCTAATCGGTAGGCTTCACGTGGTCGCCACGCTAAATAAAATCACCGAGGATGATATGGTGCGAATTTTAACCGAGCCTAAAAACGCGATACTAAAGCAATACCAAAAGCTTTTCGCGATAGATAGGGCAAATTTAAAATTTGACGACGAAGCTCTAAAAGAGGTCGCAAGGCTAGCCATCGAGCGAAAAACGGGAGCCAGAGGGCTACGAAGCATAATGGAAGAGGTGATGACCGATATAATGTATGAGCTACCGGAGCTTGCCGGCTACGACGTAGTGATCACCAAAGAGGTCGTAAACGGCAAAGAAAAGCCGATTTTCGTAAAAAACAATAAAATAAGCGCATAAGGATACAGATGATTTTAGACCAGTTAATAGGATTTTTTTCAAGCGATATGGGTATTGATCTAGGCACGGCAAATACGCTAGTTCTAGTAAAAGATAAAGGCATTATCATAAACGAACCATCGGTCGTCGCGGTACAACGCGAAAAATACGGCAAGCAAAAAATATTAGCCGTCGGACATGAAGCAAAAGAGATGGTTGGTAAAACTCCGGGCGACATCGAGGCGATCCGTCCGATGAGAGACGGCGTTATCGCGGATTTTGATATGACTGAAAAAATGATCCGCTACTTCATCGAAAAAACTCACCGCAGAAAGAGCTTCCTGCGTCCTCGTATCATCATCTCCGTACCTTACGGACTAACTCAAGTCGAGCGTAAAGCCGTGCGTGAGAGTGCGCTAAGCGCCGGAGCTAGAGAGGTATTTTTGATCGAGGAGCCTATGGCTGCTGCTATCGGGGCAAATTTACCCGTGCGCGAACCACAAGGAAACCTAGTCGTCGATATCGGCGGCGGTACGACCGAGATTGGCGTAGTATCTCTTGGCGGCCTAGTCATCAGCAAGTCTATCCGCACCGCGGGCGATAAAATCGATATGAGCATCGTAAACTACATAAAAGAAAAATACAACCTCCTAATCGGCGAGCGTGCAGGTGAGGATATCAAAATCTCCGTCGGTTCGGCGATACAGCTGCCTGAGGAGCTTAGTATCGTCGTAAAAGGCCGCGACCAAATCAGCGGTCTGCTAAGCCGCGTGGAGCTAACTAGCGAAGACGTGCGCGAGGCTATGCGCGAACCGCTAAAGGAGATCGCTGACGCCCTAAAAACCGTGCTTGAGATGATGCCGCCCGATCTTGCCGGAGATATCGTGGAAAACGGTATCGTACTAACCGGAGGCGGAGCGCTGATCCGCGGACTTGATAAGTACTTAAGCGATATCGTAAAACTTCCGGTTTTCGTTGCTGACGATCCGTTGCTAGCCGTGGCCAGAGGCACCGGCAAGGCTCTTGAGGAGATTAAATTTTTACAACAACTCGTAAATGAAGAGTAAGATTTTATTCGTCGCTCTTATCGGCGCGCTGGTATTTTTTTCGCTTGATAGAGGCGCGCTGATCTCGGGATACGTCGTAAATTTAAACAACCGCATAGTCGCCGCCTACGACGACGCGGTCAAATTTGTAAAAGACGGCGTAAACGAGCATTTTAGGCAGCGCGAGGAGATAAAGCAGCTTCGCGCTCAAAACGCCGAACTGGAAAAATCGGCAGCTCTGCTTTCAAGCTTCGCAAAGGAGCTAAATGAAATTTTGGTCGATAAAAACTCGACCGCCTACGAGCCTAGAGTCCAGCTCGTGCGGGCGCTTAGCTATGTAAATATCAGCGACTACGACAAGGTCTGGCTGGATAAATTTAGCGGCTACGACGAGTCTAAAATTTACGGGCTGATTTACCAAGGCAAGAGTGCGGGTATCGTCGTGAGCAAGGACGGAAATCCAATGGCTCTGCTGCAAAATGATCCAAAAAGTATATTCGCCGTATCAATCGGCGAGGAAAAGATCCCGGGCATAGCGCACGGGAGCAAAGACGGAATAACGGTGAAATTTATCCCCCAGTGGCTCAGTCCCAAAGAGGGCGACGAGGTCGTCACGAGCGGGCTTGACGGGATATTTTTCAGCGGGATTTCAGTGGGCAAGGTCACGGGCGTGATCCAAGAGAGCCTATATAAAAGCGCGGCCGTAAAGCCATACGTAAGCATAACCATCCCCTCGTATCTATACGTCGTAACAAAGGAAAAATAATGCCAAAAAGAACCGACATCAACACCGTTTTACTCATCGGCAGCGGCCCTATCGTCATAGGCCAAGCGTGCGAATTCGACTACAGCGGCACACAAGCTGCAAAGACTCTAAAGCAGCTTGGCTACCGTGTCGTGCTCATAAACTCAAACCCGGCGACCATCATGACTGATCCCGATTTCGCCGACGCTACCTACGTCGAGCCGATAACCAAAGAGAGCATCAAGCGCATCATAGATAAAGAAAAAGTCGATGCCATACTGCC
>NZ_CALHXD010000002.1 GCF_938040115.1 uncultured Campylobacter sp.
TTCGTAGCGAGCGTTTTGTTTGTTAAATTCTGCCTTGAGCACGTCACTACTAACCTCGCAAGTTACCTTGACCAGCTTTAAATCGTTTCCGCTAACGTCTTCCCATTTTACCTTTTGGCAGCCCTTGTAGCCGTCAACGGCGGCGCCTATTGTCATTGATTTTTTTATCGGTAGCGTGTAGTTTTTGACGATATCGATGTTGTTATCGCCGCATCCTGTTAGCGCCAAAACGGTAGCTATGAGAGAAGATTTTATTTTCATTCATTCTCCTGAAATTTAAAAGTCTAAATCTAGCTAAATTTAGCTTAATGTTAAGACGCATTTAAAGCGATGGGCGACCGAATTTGGCGAATTTGCCTGCTTAAATTTGACTAGTAAAGCGGCAGATCACAAGCTAGTTTTTAGACTTCTTTTGTGTTTTCTTATCTTTTTTATCGCCCAGTCGTAGTGTGATGAGGTGCTGCCGGTAATGTAGGCGGCGAGGTTTAGGTTGCCCGTGAAGTTAAAATATCCGCGCGCAAAAAGCTCCTCGTCGCTAAAATTTGTCGCAAGCCGCATAGTTTTTTCGTGTGTTTGCGCTAGTAGAGTTTTAGCCTCGTAAAGCGGCGTATCTTGGTGGTTGCGCCAAATTTGCATGTTCATCTGCGGGTATGTTTTCCAGTTATACGGCTCGGGTAAAAACGCAGTCCGCTCACCGCTTAGGTTCTTTTGGATAAAATTTATCAAAAGCAAATGCCACTCGTAAAGGTGCGCGAGCACGTCTCGGACGCATTTGTCCCTATCCTCGAAGTCAAATTTGGCCTCTTGCTCTGCCTCATTCATGCTTTCAACTAGAGATAAAAGCTTTTTAAAATTTGTCTCTGAAGCACTTAGTAAGTCTATTTTATTCGTAGGTCGCGGCATTTTTATCCCTTGGCTAAATTTGAGCAAATTATACAGCGCATTTTTAAATTTGCACTTTAAAGATACGGGTATTACCAAAAGCTACAAAATATAAAAGGTAAAATTTAATTTATATTTGTATTTTAAAAATTAAAAATAAAACTTAAATATATAGCTCAAATTTGATCAAATTTACAATTTATGAGCTATACGGTCTTGAGTTTTAATCAATTTTATACCTATGATAATTTAGCCTAAAATTAGCGCTTTTAAAAGGTTAAATTTAAAAATAGACCACTATTTTTATACTTGATATATAGCTTTATATTTACAATGAAAAAATGTTACGATTTTACACGTTAAATTTGTATTTTATAAATAGTTTCTGAAATATTATGGGTTTTGTTATCAAAAAGAATATCAAATTTATTAAATATAAAAAAATATATTTATTCGTAATTTTAAGCTTTACCCCTAAAATAGGCAAAATAAAGATAATTTTGGTCTTAATTTGAATGCCAAATATTGCTAAAGAACTAATTGTTTTTAATCAACTTAAATTTAGGTTGTAACGGTTAATATCCGCCTGATTTTTAAGAACTATCTTAAAAAATAAACGAGGAGATAAAATGGATCGACGAGATTTTATAAAAAGCGCCGCCGCTTCGGCTGCTTGCGCGAGTGCCGGTATAGCGCTGCCTAGCTCTATGGCAGCTGCGCAAAACGCAGCTGAAAAGGGCTGGCGCTGGGATAAGGCTGCATGTAGGTTCTGCGGAACTGGCTGCGGCGTAATGATCGCAACCAAAGAGGGCAAAATCGTAGCCGTCAAGGGCGACCCTGAAGCACCCGTAAACCGCGGCCTAAACTGCATCAAAGGCTACTTTAACGCCAAGATCATGTACGGCGCAGACCGCATCACTCAGCCGCTTTTGCGCGTGAACGAAAAGGGTGAATTTGACAAAAAGGGCAAATTTAAGCCTATTAGCTGGGAAAAAGCCTTTGACATCATGGCGGAAAAATATAAAGAGACCATGAAGAAAAACGGCGTGCATTCAGCCTGCGTTTTTGGCTCGGGTCAATACACTATTTTAGAGGGTTATGCAGCCGTCAAACTATGGAAAGCGGGTATTAGAAGCAACTCTATTGACCCGAATGCTCGCCACTGTATGGCGTCCGCGGTCGTCGGATTTATGCAGACTTTCGGTATCGACGAGCCTGCGGGCTGCTACGACGACATAGAGCTAACCGATACTATCGTGGCTTGGGGCGCTAATATGGCCGAGATGCACCCGATACTTTGGGCGCGCGTAAGCGATAAAAAGCTAAGCAATCCCGAGCGCGTAAAGGTCGTAAATTTAAGCACGTATTCGACTAGAACGTCAAATATCGCCGATTCCGAGATTATTTTCGCTCCTTCAAGCGACGTTGCTATCTGGAACTACATCGCTCACGAGATCGTTTATAATCATCCTGAAGCCATTGATTGGGACTACGTAAATAGCCACTGCGTATTTGCGACGGGCCCTGCCGATATCGGCTATGGGCTTAGAAATAATCCAAATCATCCTAACTACAATACCGAAAAAGACGTCATCGAGACCGAACTTAAAAAGACTTTAAGCAAAAACGAAGGCGTGACTCTGGGCTATCTAGGCTATAAAGAGGGCGACGTGATGGAAAATAAAAATACGGCTACCGCGGGCAAACACTGGCAAATCACGTTTGAGGAATTTAAAGAAGCTCTTAAACCTTATACGCTTGATTTCTCCGCTCCGCTAATAAAAGGCGATCCGAACGAGGATTTGGAAGAATTTAAGAAAAAACTAAAGCAACTAGCCGACTGGTACATCGAAAAAGGTAGAAAAGTAGTTAGCTTTTGGACAATGGGCTTTAACCAGCACCAACGCGGCACTTGGGTAAACGAACAAGCCTATATGGTGCATATGCTACTTGGTAAACAAGCAAAACCGGGCGAGGGCGCTTTCTCGCTAACCGGACAACCAAGCGCATGCGGAACGGCACGCGAGGTCGGTACTTTCGTTCATCGCTTGCCTGCGGATATGGTCGTAGATAACGCCGAACACCGCGAAATAAGCGAGAAAATTTGGAAACTTCCTAAAAACACGCTAAATCCGAAAGTCGCCTCCCACTACGTAAAAATGATGCGCGATATGGAAGACGGAAAGATGAAATGGGCGTGGGTGCAGGTAAATAACCCGTGGCAAAACACCGCAAACGCAAACCACTGGATAAAAGCCGCACGCGAGATGGATAACTTTATCATCGTCTCAGACCCGTATCCGGGCATCTCGGCTAAGGTTGCCGATCTAATCTTGCCTACTGCGATGATTTACGAAAAATGGGGCGCATACGGTAACGCTGAGCGCCGAACGCAGCACTGGCGTCAGCAAGTCCTTCCGGTAGGCGAAGCGATGAGCGACACGTGGCAAATGCTAGAATTTGCTAAGCGCTTTAAGCTAAAAGAGGTTTGGGGCGAACAAAAAGTGGATGATAAGCTAACGCTTCCAAGCGTGCTAGACGAGGCAAAAGCCATGGGTTATAGCGAAGAAGATACGCTATTTTACGTGCTTTTCGCAAACGAAGAGGCTAAGAGCTATCCTGCAAAAGACGCGATAATGGAAGATTTCGATAACTCTGAAGTTTTCGGCGATAGCAGAAAAGTAGTCGGTTCAGACGGCAAGGTATTTGAGGGCTACGGATTTTTCATCCAAAAATACCTTTGGGAAGATTACCGCAAATTTGGCTCCGGTCACGGACACGATCTAGCCGACTTTGATACCTATCACAAAGTGCGCGGTCTAAGATGGCCTGTAGTAGACGGCAAAGAAACTCAGTGGAGATTTAACGCCAAATATGATCCGTATGCCAAAAAATTTGCCGAGGAGGGCAAGCAGTTTGCATTCTACGGAAATAAAAAAGCCAAGTTGCAAAAAGGCGATTTGACCAAAGTAACTAGCGGAGACGAGAAATTTTCTATCGCTAATAAGGCCAAAATTTTCTTCCGTCCTTATATGGATCCTTGCGAGATGCCTGATGATACCTATCCGCTATGGCTATGCACGGGTCGCGTCTTGGAGCACTGGCACACCGGCACTATGACTATGCGTGTTCCTGAGCTTTACCGTGCGGTTCCAGAGGCTCTTTGCTACATGCACGAGGGCGATGCGCAAAAGCTAAATTTACAGCATAACGACGTCGTTTGGGTCGAATCTCGCCGCGGTAAGGTAAAAGCAAGAATCGATCTGCGCGGACGAAATAAACCGCCGATGGGTCTAGTTTACGTGCCGTTTTTTGATGAAAACGTGTTTATCAACAAAGTCTGCCTAGATGCGACTTGCCCGATCTCAAAAGAGACCGACTATAAAAAATGTGCGGTTAAAATTTACAAGGCGTAATTATGCAAAATAGAAGAGAGGCTTTAAAATTTGGGTTAAAAGCGATTAGTTTGGTTCTCGCGGGCGGCTTTGCCTGGAGTACGCAAACGACGGCTAAAGCCCAAACTCTACTCATCAGGCCGCCAGGTGCTTTGAAGGAGAAAAATTTCCTTAGCGAGTGCATACGCTGCGGGCTTTGCGTAGAAGCCTGTCCTTGGGATACGCTTAAGCTCGCGGATCTAGACGACGGATTGCCTTACGGCACTCCGTTTTTTACCCCGCGAAATATCCCTTGCTATATGTGTACGGATATCCCGTGCACGGTCGCCTGTCCGACCGGAGCGCTAGATACGAAGCTAGTGAGCGAGGATAATGGAAAGCTAAATATAAACAAAGCGCAGATGGGTATCGCGGTGCTGGATCCAAATTTCTGCATCGCTTACGAGGGACTTCGCTGCGACGCTTGTTACCGCGCCTGTCCTTTGATAGATAAAGCGCTAAGGCTTGAGTACGTCCGCAACGAACGCACGCAAAAGCACGCGTTTTTTAAACCGGTCGTGGACGCCGACTACTGCACGGGCTGCGGCATGTGCGAGCAAGTTTGCGTGACGCCAAAAGCCTCTATCTTCGTGCTTCCGCGCGAGATCGGACTGGGCTCTAGCAACGAACAGTACGTAAAAGGCTGGGTCGAGGGCGCGGATAAAAAGCTAAAAGACGCTGAGCCAAAAGAGTTTAAAACCGACGAGAAAAAGCTAAACGACTATCTAAATAGCGGAGATTTGCTATGAAATACTTGATTTTAAGAAGGATAAGTCAAATTTTGATCCTAGGGTTGTTTTTTGCGAGCAACTACTACGGAATTAAAATTTTACAAGGCAATCTCAGTTCGTCTTTGCTTTTCGGAGTCGTTCCTCTTAGCGATCCGTTTGCCGTTTTGCAGCTATATCTAGCTAGTTTTAGTATCGCTTCGGGCGCGCTTGTGGGAGCCGCTATCGTGTTTGCTTTTTACGCGATTGTCGCTCCGCGCGCTTTTTGTAGCTGGGTTTGCCCGGTAAATATCATCACCGAAACCGCTCGCTGGGTCAGAGTAAAGCTTGGCTACGACAAAGATAAAAAATTCGTAAATTTCACGCGAAGCGCGAGATATTACGTTTTGGGATTTACGCTTTTTATCTCGCTAGTCACTTCGGCTCCGGCGTTTGAGGGCATTAGCTTTATCGGCATTATTCAGCGCGGCGTCATCTACGGCGGCACGTTGTGGCTGTTTGTGGCGTTTGGAGTGTTTGCGATAGACGCGTTTATCGGCGATAGACTAGTCTGCTCAAAGCTTTGTCCGCTGGGCGCTTTTTACGCGATAGCCGGCAAGTTTGCTATTATCAGAGTAAAGCACGACGCGGCTAGCTGTACTAACTGTATGAAATGCAAGCTAATCTGCCCGGAAAACCAAGTGCTCGGCATTATCGGCAAGCAAAGCGGGTTTATAACATCGAGCGAGTGCATCAGCTGCGGACGCTGTATCGACGTCTGCGATGACGACGCGCTCAAATTTAACATTAGAAATTTACTAAAGGAGAAAAATCAATGAAGGCGAGAATTTTGGCGGGATTGGCGTGCGCCGTCCTCGTATTTTCGGGATATGCCGAAGCTAAAGAAGAACAAAAATCCTCTAGCTCGGTACAAACTCAAAAAGTAGAGCAAAAAAATAAATCAAAATTATCTGACGGCAAAGATGCGAAGGATCTAGATATCTTGCGTTCGGCTAACGACGTTATGGATGAAGAAGAGGTAAAGTTGGTCGATATAAACTGGACGAAACCTGCCGCGGGCGAAGCGCAAAGATACGAGCGTTCTTTTGAAAACGCACCGCCGATGATACCTCATGATTTAGAGGGTTTGATACCGATAACTGCGGATAATAATATGTGCGTTACGTGCCATATGCCTGAGGTCGCGAAAGACGTAGGCGCTACGCCGATCCCTAAATCGCACCTTTACAGTATAAGATTTAATAAAGATAAAGGCGGCGAACTAAGTCAAGATCGCTATAACTGCACCACTTGCCACGTTCCTCAAGCGAACGTTAAACCGCGCGTGAAAAATAACTTCAAGCCTGACTTTAGCCGTCAGCAAGACGCGCAACACC
>NZ_CALHXD010000003.1 GCF_938040115.1 uncultured Campylobacter sp.
AGCACAACCTTGCCAAGGTTGGGGTCGCGAGTTCGAATCTCGTTTCCCGCTCCATTTTTTTCTTACTATTTTTTCCCATTTTTTTATTTTCGTCAGATTTAGCGCTTTGGCCGATGTATTGCGTTTCAAACGGCAAAATCACGCTTGCGGACTTGGGCTTTACGGACAAAAGCGACGAGATTTTAAATTTAGGCGAGAACAAAGCCGCAAAAATAAATTCGCGAGACTTAGCTGAAATTTTAAAAAAATATGGGCTAGAGCTTGAGGATAAAAGCGGCGGAGAGACGATATTTGTCAAAAACTGCGATGCATTAGCTCTCGTGCAGCGCGCCTTTTTACAAGAGGTTTCGGGCGAGTTTAAGGGGTTGCAATTTGTAAAATTTCCGCTCATCGAACCTCAAAATGAACTTCCTAAAAACTTCCACGAATACAAATTTGACAAAATTTACGTAAATAAAATCAATCCAAAAGGTAGCTTTAGAGCTAGTTTTATCACGCCAAACGGCTCGCAGCCAAGCTTATTTTTTAGATACGAGATTAGCGCAAAAATGCCTGTTTTGCGGGCTACTAAGCCACTCGCGACGCGCCAGATGCTAGGTATAGACGACTTTGCAAAAGACTGGGTCGAGCTTGGCGAGTTTAGCCCCGATATGATGGGCGAGGCGCCAAACGCAAGGCTAGCGACAAAGCAAAACATAAAAAGCGGCGAAGTGCTACGGCTGCGGCAGTTTACGCCATTGCCGCTCATCAAAAAAGGCGAGCGCGTAAATGCGGTGCTTAGCGACGGGGCGCTCAGTATCATCGTCGAGGTCACGGCACTAGAAAACGGCAATCTAGGCGAGACGATCAAGGTCAAAAACAACGATAAAAAGGTCTTTAACGCTCAAATCGTTTCAAAAAAACAGGTGATGATAAGATGAAAATTTTTCTAGGCATTAGCGGCGCAAGCGGCGTAAATTTGGGGCTAAAGCTCGCCAGCGAGATAGCAAAAAGAAGCGAGTTGCATCTGTGCGTGAGCAAAAACGCGATGAACGTACTGGAAAAAGAGCTAAATTTGACGGATATTCTTTATAAAAACGACGCGGCGGCTAAATTTGACGAAAATCACGGCGACAAAAACATTGCGGACCTAAATTTTCAAATTTCGGCGCAAAATAGAGAAAACGACTCGCAGGCGTGCCGAAACAAAGACGAAAAAAGCGTAAATTTTAGCTCCGCACAAGGCGAGCTGGACTTTGATTGCGGAGACAAGCTGCAAGATGAAAATGGTAAATTTGCTGTTAAAGCACAAAATTTGGGCGATAATATTTTAAAATTTGACGCTTTGGATAACTGCGCTCTTGACGACATAAACGAGCAAATTTGTAAATTTGACGATCGTAAATTTCAAAACAAAAGCGAATTTGATAAAAACAGCGCACAAAAAGACGAGATTTATCAAATTTGGCAAGATTTGCAAAATCACGCCGTTATCCACGATGACTCCGATCTGGCCGCAGCGCCAAGTTCGGGATCGTTTGGTATAGACGCTACTATCGTCGTGCCCTGCTCTATCAACACCCTTGCTAAAATCCACGCGGGCTTTGCCGACACGCTGATAACTCGCGCCGCCGCAGTCGCACTAAAGGAGCGAAAGAGGCTGATTTTGGGCGTTAGAGAGATGCCGTTTTCTACGCTAGCGCTCGAGCACGCGGCCAAGCTTTCCGCGCTCGGCGCCGTTATCGCGCCGCCAGTTTTGGGATATTATTCGGCTCAAAATAGCCTTGAGGATATGGAAAATTTTATCATCGGCAAGTGGCTTGATCTGCTCGGACTCGAGCATCAAATTTACAAAAGATGGAGCTAAAAACAGCTGCGCCATTCGCAAGATAAAGTCCTGTTTTAGGCATAAAATAGTAAAATCATCCTTTAAAATTTAAAGGCAAAAAATGAAAGCTTGTATCTATCCCGGCACCTTTGATCCCGTCACGAACGGCCATCTGGACGTCATCAAGCGCGCGGCCAAAATTTTCGATAAAGTTATCGTCGCGGTTGCGGCAAGCGAGAGCAAGCAGCCATATTTTAGCTTGGCTAGACGCGTAGAGATGGCAAAAATCTCAACGGCAGACCTAAAAAACGTCGAGGTCGTCGGTTTTGATAACCTGCTCGTTGATTTTGCTAAAAATTGCGGCGTAAACGTCGTGATCCGCGGGCTTCGCGCGGTCAGCGACTTTGAGTACGAGCTGCAAATCGGCTACGCAAACGCCACGCTATGGGAGGAGCTTGAGACTGTTTATCTGATGCCAAGCCTCAAAAACGCCTTTATCTCAAGCTCGATCGTGCGCTCCGTTCTTAGCCACGACGGCGACGTTAGCAAGCTGGTCCCAAGCGAAATTTTAGAAACTTTGAAAGGCTAAATTTGTATATTTTATTTGAAGGTATCGACGGCGCGGGTAAAAGTACGCAGATAGCGCGGCTGGCGGCTGCTTTCCCGCAAGCCATCGTAACCAAAGAGCCCGGCGGCACGAAGCTTGGCGAAAATTTGCGCGAGATTTTACTAAAGGAAAACGACCTGGATAAAAGGGCCGAAATTTTGCTATTTTTGGCCGATAGAGCCGAGCATTTCGGTAAAATAATAAAACCAAATTTAGATAAGATGATTTTGAGCGACAGAGGCTTTGTCTCCGGTATGGCTTACGCGCTGGCGGGCGGAAATTTTAGCTTTGAGGAGCTTTTAAATTTAAACAAATTCGCCCTGCAAGGAAATTTTCCGCAAAAAATAGTATTTTTTAAAGCGGACGAAAGCACGCTAAGATCGCGCCTAGGCTCGCGCGCGCAGATGGACGGCATAGAGGCTCGCGGATTTGATTATCTGCTAAGAGTGCAGGACGCGATGGAGGAAATTTTGCAAAAACTAGACGTCTGCTACGTCACGATCGATGCCGCCTGGAACAAAGAAAAAATAACGAATTTGATAAAGGAGTTTATAAATGATTAGCGCATTAAGGGGGATGAAGGACGTTTTGCCGCCCCAGTCGGGACTTTACGAGAGGATAATCAAAATCTGTGAAGAGGTCGCGAAAAACTACGGATACGAGTTCGTGCTGGCTCCGCACCTGGAGCAGACGGCGCTTTTTCGCCGCAGCGTCGGGGAGAGTAGCGACATCGTGGGCAAGGAGATGTATCAGTTTGAGGATAAGGGCGGTAACGACGTTTGCCTGCGTCCCGAGGGTACAGCCGGCGTCGTGCGCGCCTTTATCGAGGCTAAATTTGACCGCGCGGGCGGCGTGAGACGGTACTTTTATCACGGTTCGATGTTTCGCTACGAGCGCCCGCAAAAAGGCCGTTTGCGCGAGTTTCATCAGTTTGGCTGCGAGTGCTTTGGCGAGCCTAGCGTTTATGAGGATGCGAGCGTTATCTTGATGATAAACGAGATTTTCTCGCGGCTAGGTATCAAAACCAAGCTACTTATAAATTCGCTCGGAGATGCCGCTAGTATGGGCGCATACAGGCAAAAACTGGTTAAATTTTTAGACGAGCACGAGGGTCAAATTTGCGAGGACTGTAAGCGCAGAAAGCTCACAAACCCTATCCGCGTGCTAGACTGCAAGGTAGAAAGCTGCCAAAAAATCTACGAAAACGCGCCGATGATAATCGGTAGCCTAAACGACGAATGCGCAGGCGAGTTTAAAAAGCTGCAAGAAATTTTAAGCGGCAACGGCGTGGAATTTGAGATAGATCCAAAGCTTGTGCGCGGGCTTGATTATTACTGCAAAACGGCGTTTGAGTTCGTTTCAAACGAGATCGGCGCAAAGAGCGCGGTCGCAGGCGGCGGGCGCTACGATAGACTGGTCGAGTACCTAGGCGGCAAGGCTAGCTACGGCGTGGGCTTTGCGATGGGTATCGAGCGCATAATGGAAATCCTAGGCGGCCGCGAGAGCCAAAGCGCAAGAGGCGGCGTATATATCGGCGCGATGGATGCCGATGGCGTGGACGTGGTCTATAAAATAGCGATAAATTTAAGAAAAAGCCTCCCGGTTCTCGTGAGCTACGAGCCTAAAAAACTACAAAAGCATCTAAATGCGGCCGATAACGCAAACGCTAGGATTTGCCTTTGCGTCGGAGAGGACGAGCTAAAATCGGGCAAAATTTGGCTAAAAGATCTGAGCGAAAAGGCTGAAAAAACGATTGATTTGGCAGATCTGGAGGCGGAACTTAAAAGGATTTTAAATGTATGATTACGGTTTAAATTTATGGGGAAATAATAACTTCATCGTCGAAAACGGTAAAATTTGCGTCAATACCGGCTCAAAACCCGCCATCATCGACATCGTAAAAAGCATCAGGAGCGAAGGCTACCGAGGCCCGCTATTGCTGCGCTTCCCTCACCTCATACACAAGCAAATTTCGCAAATTTACAAAAGCTTTGAGAGCGCGAAAAACGAATTCGGCTACAAAGGTAGCTTTAACGCCGTCTATCCGCTAAAAGTAAACCAATATCCGGGCTTTGTAAAAAACCTAGTCCGTCACGGCCAAAAGTACGGCTACGGGCTGGAGGCGGGCTCAAAGGCGGAGCTACTGCTGGTGATGGCGTATAATAACGAAGGCGCGCCGATCACCGTAAACGGCTTTAAAGATAAAGAGATGATAAATATCGGTTTTATCGCGGCCGAAATGGGGCACAACATCACGCTAACGATCGAGGGGCTAAACGAGCTTGAGGCTATCATCGCCATCGCAAAAGAGCGTTTCGCGCCAAAGCCAAACATCGGTCTGCGTATCAGACTGCATAGCAGCGGATCTGGTATCTGGGCTAAAAGCGGCGGCATAAACTCCAAATTTGGCCTAACGGCAACCGAGCTAATCGAAGCGGTAAATTTACTAAAAGAGGCAAATTTGCTCGATCGATTTAATATGATCCACTTTCATATCGGTTCGCAAATCACCGAAATCCACCCGCTAAAAAAGGCTCTAATCGAAGCAGGAAACATCTACGCCGAGCTGCGAAAAATGGGCGCGAAAAACCTAAAAGCCATAAATTTAGGCGGCGGTCTAGCCATAGAGTACTCGCAGTTTAAGGAAAACTCGAGCCGAAACTATACGCTTAGCGAATACGCCAACGACGTGGTCTATCTGCTAAAGACGATGGCGACGCAGCGAAACGAGGTGGAGCCAGATATCTTTATCGAGAGCGGCCGCTTCGTCTCGGCTTCGCACGCGGTGCTGGTTGCTCCCGTTTTGGAGCTCTTTAGCCAGGACTACACCGAGGAAAAGCTCGTACTAAAAAAGAAAAATCCTCAGCTAATCACCGAACTAAACGATCTGCTAAGCACGATAAAACCGTCAAATGCGATAGAGTATCTGCACGACAGCATCGATCATATGGAGAGTATACTCACGCTGTTTGATCTGGGTTACGTCGATTTGCAAGATCGCTCGAATGCTGAAATTTTAACCCACCTAATCATCAAAAAAGCGGCCAAGATCCTAGGCACCAAACAGCACAACGCCGAGCTTTTAAAGCTGCAAGAGGAGGCGCAGGAGCGTTATCTCGTAAACTTCTCCCTCTTTCAGTCGTTGCCTGATTTTTGGGGTTTAAAGCAAAATTTCCCTATCATGCCGCTTGACCGCCTGGACGTGCGCCCTACCCGTTCGGCGTCGCTGTGGGACATCACCTGCGATAGCGACGGCGAGATAGGCTTTGACGACGAGGAAAATCCTCTGTTTTTGCACGACGTAGATGTGGAGCAAGAGGAGTACTTTTTGGGATTTTTCCTAGTCGGAGCGTATCAGGAGGTGCTGGGTATGAAACACAATCTCTTTACCCACCCGACCGAAGCTACTATCGAGATAGACGCAGAGGGATTTAAGGTGTCGCACCTACTAGAGAGCCAGTCGATCCTTGATATCATGGAGGATCTGGACTACGACATCTACGAGATCCAGGACATCCTAAACGAGCGCATCGAAAAGTCAAAGCTCGTAACCGACTCGCAGCGCAAGCAAATTTTAGGCGAAATGTATCTGTTTTTAAACGATAACGGCTATCTAAAAACTATATCTTAAATTTACAAAAAGGAGTAAAAATGCTATCAAAAAGAGTTCAGGTGCTAGGCGAGAGCCTAACCATCGAAATCAGCACCAAGGCAAAAGAGATGAAAGCCCGCGGCGAGGACGTGATCAGTTTTGGCGCGGGCGAACCGGACTTTGACACGCCCGAGATCATCAAAAACGAGGTAAAAGCCGCTCTGGATAAAGGCTGCGGCAAATACACAGCCGTAGCGGGTACGCCCGAGGTAAGAGAGGCGGTCGCCGCAAAGCTAAAGCGCGACAACGGCCTAGACTACGCGCCTAATCAAATCATAACCAACGTCGGCGCCAAGCATTCGCTTTTTAACGTATTTCAGGCGCTAATCGACGAGGGCGACGAGGTCATCGTACCAAGCCCGTACTGGGTGAGCTACCCGGAGATGGTCAAATTTAGCGGCGGCAACCCCGTTTTTATCGAAACTAGCGAAAAGACCGGCTTTAAAATCACTCCCGAGCAGCTAAAGGCGGCGATCACTCCTAGAACTAAAATTTTAGTATTAAACAGCCCTTGCAACCCGACGGGCGCGATATATAGCCGCAAAGAGCTCGAAGCGCTGGGCGAAGTGCTAAAAGGCACGAAAATCATCGTAGCTAGCGACGAAATGTACGAAAAGCTAAACTACGAGGGCGAATTCGTCGCGACTGCGGCGGTGAGCGAGGATATGTTTAACCGCACGATCACGATAAACGGCCTAAGCAAATGCGGCGCGATGCCGGGTTGGAGATTTGGCTACATGGCTAGCCCGTTTAAAGAGCTAAACGCCGCGGTAAACAAGCTACAAAGCCAAAGCACGAGCAACATAAACTCCCTAACGCAAGCCGGCGCCATCCCTGCGCTGCTCGGCAAAGCCGACGAGGACATCGCGTATATGAAGGGCGAGTTTAAAAAGCGCCGCGACCTAGGCGTTGAGATGATAAACGCTATACCTGGACTTAGCGTGCTTAAGCCTGACGGCGCGTTTTATCTTTTTATAAACTGCTCCGAGGTTGAGCCTGATAGCATGAAATTTTGCAAAGAGCTGCTAGAAAAGGCGAAAGTTGCCGTGGTGCCGGGCGTTGGCTTTGGTATGGATGGATACTTTAGGTTTTCTTTTGCGACCGATCTAGATAGTATCAAAAAAGGCATCGAGCGTATCGGCGAATTCGTAAAAAGCTATAAAAAATAGCGTAAATTTTGACTCAAATTTGACGCGGCTTAAATTTGCGGCGTCAAATTTGGGTTTTTTTACTTCTGCTAAATTTGACCCTCCCCCTTCATCTCAAATTTTTCCACGTTAAAATTTAAGTCGCCTAAATTATTTGAGAAAATCAAAGCTATGAAAACA
>NZ_CALHXD010000004.1 GCF_938040115.1 uncultured Campylobacter sp.
ACAAAAAGCCCGCGATCCTAGGCGCCACCGACGGCGTGGGCACAAAGCTGCGACTTGCGATCGATGCGCGTAAATTTGACGGCGTCGGGCAGGATCTCGTCGCCATGTGCGTAAACGACCTCATCTGCAACTTTGCCGAGCCGCTATTTTTCCTCGACTACTACGCGACGGCAAAGCTTGAGATCGCGGATGCCAAAGAGGTCGTAAAAAGCATCGCCGAGGGCTGCAAGCTCGCCCGCTGCGCGCTGATCGGCGGCGAGACGGCAGAGATGCCATCGATGTATGAGAAGGGCGATTTTGACCTCGCGGGCTTTGCCGTGGGTATCGCCGAGGAGGACGAGATCGACCGCTCAAAATTCGTCCGCGAAAGCGACGTGCTCATCGCGCTTCCTAGTAGCGGCCTGCACTCAAACGGCTTCTCGCTCGCGCGCAAAGTGGTCGCCGAGCTGGGGCTAAAATTTGACGACAAAGTGGACGGCCGCGCGCTCATCGACGTGCTTTTGGAGCCGACCAGGATCTACGTCGGCGACTTTTTAAATTTAAAAGACAAGATCCACGCGTTAGCGCATATCACGGGCGGCGGCATCTTGGAAAATTTGCCGCGCGTATTTCCAGAGGGGCTGGGTGCGAAGATCGAGCATGCCGCGATCCGCACGCCTGAGATCTTTAAAATCATCGCGCAAAAGGTGGAGCCCGCCGAGATGATGAGGACGTTTAATATGGGCGTTGGCATGATCGTCGTAGCGCCGAAGCAAAACGCGGACTTCGTGCTGGCAAATACCGACGGCTACGTCATCGGCGAGGTCGTAAAAGGCGGGGGCGCACAGCTCGTGTAAATTTGAAGCGGTAAAATTTGCCGCTTTTTGCCAAGGCAGAATTTATGTTTATACTAAATTTTAAAGCTAGCATTGCGACCGTTTCCAAAAACAGCGCCGAGAATTATTATATGATAGGTCTTGCGGACGACAAGTACGACTATAAAAACTATCTGCTTTTCCAAAGACCGATTAAGCTTGGGCGGCACGAGGACGCAGATGCGCCGCATAACGGCTTATACGCAGAGTGCAATGGCGATGTATGCTATAACGGCTGCAAGGCTGTGAAAATCACTAGCGAGCTTATCGTTTTTGAAGTCCAAGATAGCGTCATCGCCGTGGATATCCGCGGCGTCAAAATTCCCAAACGCTTCATGCAGTATTGTAAAGAAATTTTCGGCGATCTGCTTAGCATCGAGGGGTAAATTTAAATGCGCCTAACGGCACGTAAAATTTAGCAAGCGCGATGTAAATTCTACCGGAGGATACTACTCCGCGTCCTTTGCGTCCGCTTTTTCGATGAGGTTTTTATATTCGTCCTCGCCTAGATGCTTCATCCACGTTACATTTTTGCCGTCCTTTTCGAAGGTTACCGCGATGTGCTCGCCGTCTTCGTGCAGTCCGGCTCCATGCCAGTGTTTGACGCCCGGCGGACAAAGCACTACGTCGCCCGGGTGAGCGATTTGCACGATTCCGTCCGCCGTACCGGTGTAAATTTTGCCCTTCGTTACGATTAAATTTTGCCCCGCAGGATGCGTGTGCCATGCCGTGCGTACTCCACGCGGAAAATGCACTAGCGCCGCCCCTGCGTTTGCATAAGGCGTTGCGCCGAAAAGCAGCGTGACTTTAGGCAATCCGCCTGCAAAAATTTTATCGCTTACCTTATCATAAACGGCGAGATTTTCCTTTTTAACCAAAACTTGCTTTTCCTGCATCTTTTCTCCTTTATTTATATTTTTCGCAATGCTCTCTTGCGCGCTTAAATTTAATGCCCACGCCATCGCCGCTAAACTCAAAATTTTAAGAATTTAGCGTTTATTTTTATCTTTCATTATGCTCGCTTTAAATTTAATCACAAATTTAAAGCCAAAGTGCAAAAGTCGCCTAAAATTTTGTGAGCCACTCTTTTATCTCTTTTTCGCTCGGTCTCTCGCCGAAGCACTTCCCCGCTAGCCACTCGCCGCCGTTTGCTTTCTTGGCTAAATTTTTATCGCTATTTTCAAGCCCGGAGCTATAAACGGTGCAAAACGGGATCACTTTTTTGCCGTTAAAATCGTTGTTTTTTATAAACTCGTCAATCGGCCACGCAGCATCGTGCCACCAGATCGGATAGCCCACGAAAACAGCCTCGTAGCTCTCCCAGCCGGGGATTTTAGCGTTAGTTAGTGGTACGCTCCTAAGCGATGCATCATCGTGCTCGCGGCTAACGCGACTTTTTGGATCATTGTAGTTTAGATCTGCGTTTGTGTAGGGCTGCACCGGTTTTAGCTCGACTATCTTAGCGCCTAAATTTTGCGCTATTAAATTTGCCGCTCTAGCCGTATTGCCGCCTGCGGAGAAATAGACTACGAGCGTCTTTTGCGGCTCAAATTTGATATTTTCCGCTGCGCTTTGGTTTGCCGCGAATGAACACATAGCAAGCGCCGTAGCCATTATTTTGCTTAGTTTTTTCATTTTATTTTCCTTTCTTTTATCTCATCTGTTCTTGCCAAAATTTGACCGCCTCATCCAGCCAGCCTTGTGCCGCCGTGCCGGTGCCTAAGCCAAATCCGTGACCTAAATTTGCGTAGCTACGAAACTGCGTTTTAACGCCCGCAGCGGCTAAATTTCGTATCCGTCGCTCCATCACGCTGGGGCTTGCGATCCGGTCGTTTTCGCCAACGACGGCAAAGGTCGGCGGATCATTTCGCGTAAAGTCCGAATAGCCCGTATATTGCATTATCACGGCTGCAGGGCGTGGATGCGAGCCCTGCTCAAAAGCCTGCGTGCCGTAGCTTCCCAGCATCGCTACGAGCCTAGCTCCGGCCGAGCCGCCCCACAGCGAATAAAACTCCACTCCCACCTCAAGCTCCTTTGCGTGCTCAAAAATAAAGCTAATCGCACGAGCAAGGTCTTGCGCTCCGCTCCTAGCGCCCGGGCGGTAGATCAACGCAAAGGCGTTGTAGCCCTTTTTAGAAAGCTCAAGCGCGTGCGGGAAACTATCATGCATCGCGCCCACATAGGCAAAGCCGCCTCCGGCGACCACCACTGCAAACGGCTTGCCCCGCTCGCCTTTAAAATAAAAAAGCCCAGTATCGTTTTTGCGCGGATCGGCGGCTTTTTCGGTATTTGAGTAAATATCATAAAATACCTGCTCGCCGGCCTTAGCGCGATCTTTTAGATAGTTTAAAATTTCAACCGTTTTATCGGCATCGATGTGCTCGTACCACGTCAAATTTAGCTCGCCGAGCTTACCGCCGCTAAAATAACCCTTGTGCGTAGGGAAAAGCAACCTGCCGTAATCACCAAACGCCGCATCACGGACGACATCTGAAATTTTGCTCTCTTTTGTAAAGCTCTCGTTCATCTGCCCTCCCGCTAGTGCTGCCGCAAATAGCGCCGAAATCAAAAACTTTTTCAAAATCAACCTTTTTAAATTTAGCCGGCAAAGCCGAACCTATCTTGATAGGTTATTTACCATCTTTACTATCTGTGGATCGCTGTGGTCGAAAAACAGGCTTGCCCCGCTATCCAGTCCGGTGATCGTTTGCATATCCGCCTCGCTTAGCGAGAAATCAAATATATTGAAATTTTCCGCCATACGCTCTTTGCTTACGCTCTTTGGTATGACGACGATACCGCGCTGCACGAGCCAGCGTAAAATCACTTGAGCCACGCTTCTGCCTTGCTTTTGCGCGATCGTTTTTAGCACCGCGTTGCTGAACATATCCTTTCTGCCCTCGCCAAAAGGCGCCCAGCTTTGCATCGCGATGCCGAGCTCTTTTAAATTTACCTGCGCTGCGAGCTGCTGGTGAAAAGGATTGCACTCGATCTGATTTATCGCGGGCTTTATCTCGTTGTTTATCGCAAAGTCCATAATTTGGCCCGGGTTAAAGTTACTAACGCCGATGCTGCGGATGCGGCCCTCTTTTTTAAGCCTACTCATCGCTCGCCACGCGCCGTAAGTGTCGCTATATGGCTGATGGATGAGATATAGATCGAGATAATCAAGCCCTAGCTTTTTCATCGACGCATCAAAGGCTTTTAGCGCTCTATCCTCGCTTACGTCGCTCACCCAAAGCTTTGTCGTTATAAAAAGCTCCTCGCGTTTCACGCCGCCGGCTATTGCCGTTTTAACTGCCGCGCCAACGCCCTCTTCGTTATGATAAGACTGCGCAGTGTCGATGAGGCGGTAACCAACGCTAATCGCATCCTCAACGCACCTTTGAGCCTCTGTGGGCTCCACCTGATACACTCCGTAGCCTAAAATCGGCATTTTGTTGCCGTCGTTTAAGGTTAAATACTGCATTTTTTCTCCTTGCAATTTTAATTTTTTAACTGAAGTGATTATAACGGTTTTAAAAAAAAGGAGGTAGAACGATCCTGCAAAATCATTGCCTATTTCTGCAAATATTATAAAAAATACAAAATTTAGATCAAATTTGTAGTTGGGGTGGGTCGAAAATGTAAATTTTAGATAAAAGAGGCTTGAAAGATAAAATCAACGAGAGACAGCAGACCTGCCCGCACTAAATTTAAGCGCCAGTTATGGCTAAGACGTGCGCCTTAGGAGGCATGCCAAACATCCTGGAGTACTCTCTATTAAACTGCGAAGGGCTCGCGTAACCGACGGCAAATGCAGCCTCTGCGGCGTCTAAATTTTGATTTATCAAGAGATTTTTTGCCTCTTCGAGGCGGATCTTTTTTTGAAATTGAAGCGGACTAAGCGCCGTGATACGCTTGAAGTTATGATATAGCGACGATGCGCTAATACCGAGCTTTCTGGCTAAATTTTCGATATTTATCGCCTCGGCGTAGTTTGATTTTATCTCTTTAGCAGCGCGCGTGACGCGATTTTCTATGGTTTCTAGCATTGCGTATTGGCGCAGGAAATCGCCGTTTTCGCCCTTTAAGAGTATGTATAAAATTTCCTTTATCGCGAGCTTTGCTAAAAATTTAGCATCGTTTGGACGCTCTAGCAAACGGATAAATTTAAATACGGCTTCAAGCAGCTCATCATCTACCGCCCCAAGAGCTAGCCCTGCAAACTCGCCCTTTTTGCTCTCGGCGCCGCCAATGCTTTCGATCACGCCCAAGATATCTTCTAGCTCAAAGTTGATCTTTATGGCTAGATACGGGCAGCCTTTGATCTTCGCAACGGCGGGGATGTGCGTAGCGGCTAGCAGATAGCGCTGCTCGTCGTACTCGTAAAAATCATTACCGACTTTGGCCAGTTTTGAGCCCTTAAAAACCATGCAAAGCGCAGGCTCGTAAACGCCGGTTAAAAACTCGGTCGGCACGCTTGCTCGGTAGACAAACAGCTCCTTTATATCGCTTTGTATCTTACCGTCTGAGCTAAATTTAGCGTCCAAATACTTGCAAATTTCATCTATCTTGTTCATTGTGCCTCCTTGGTTTTTGGAATTTTAGCAAAATTTATAAAATAGTAAGCTACGAATATCCACCGACCCGCTTTCTCAAATTTAGCAAGTAAATAGGCAAAGTCGGCTCGCCAAATATTTAAAAGAGCTCAATCCAAAATGATAAGCTCGGATGGTTTAACGACCGTCCGAAAATCAAAAGTCAAAGCAAGAGGCTAAAGCCATAAGCCGATTTACTCCATTTAAATTTATCTTGCCAGCTCAAGAATTTTAGCGATATTTTCGCGGCTGTAGAGCTCCGCCATATTCCACGCCTTGGCATTTGCCTCGGCTACGTCTATGACCTCAT
>NZ_CALHXD010000005.1 GCF_938040115.1 uncultured Campylobacter sp.
CGTACCGCCCAAATTTAGGCGATAGCGTCGCTGTAAACGGCGCGTGCTTGAGCGTGACGCAGCTACACACAGACGGCTTTAGCGTGGAGCTTAGCGCCGAGACCAGGGCGCACATCGTGACGGAAAACTTGCGCGGACGCGTGCACATAGAGCCTGCGATGCGGCTAGCAGACCGCGTGGACGGGCACCTGCTACAAGGCCACGTAGACGCTATCGGCGAGGTAGTGCGTATAGAGCGGCGCGAAAACGGGGTTGATTTTTATATAAATTTGCCCTCTAGTGTCATGCCGCTGATGGCGAATAAAGGCAGCATCGCGGTCGAGGGCGTGAGCCTCACGATCAACGAAGTTTTGCCCGCAGGCGTGCGCCTAACGATCATCCCGATCACGTTTCGAGAGAGCTTGTTCGGCGAGTTTGAGCCGGGGCGCCACGTAAACGTGGAGAGCGATCTGCTCGCGCGCTACGTGGCTAGGCAGCTGGAGTTTGGCCGCAGTGCCCAAAACAGCTGCAAAAGCGAGATCAGCTGGGACGAGTCGCAGCACATCGCGAGCCTTTATTAGGTTTGGCGGGTTAAATTTGACGAAAATGAAGCGGGAAATTTTAGACGTAGTTTTTGAGAGCGAGCGCTTGAAGCTTGGCTTTACGACGCGTTTTGGTGGAGTAAGCGATGGTGCGTACGAGGGGTTAAATTTAGCGGGTCACGTCGGCGACCTGCCCGCAAACGTAGTGAAAAATCGCGAAATTTTAGCCGCTGCGCTTGGTATCGCGCCTTTTAATCTAAAATTTATGCGTCAAATTCACTCAAATCGCGTGGAAATTTTGCGAGATATTGATGATGAGCTACCGCCTTGTGACGGCGTGATAACAGCGCTTAGAGGCGTAGCGCTTTGCGTTTTGGTTGCCGACTGCTCGCCGGTTTTGATCGCGGACGAGAGGCGCAGCGTGGTTGCCGCAGTGCATGCGGGCAGGGCGGGCGTAACGGGTAAAATTTGCGCGAATGCAGTTAGGCTGATGAAAAGCGAGTTTGGCTGTGAGGCGGGCGATCTGCGCGTATTCGTGGGCGCAAATATCAAGGCGCGAAACTACGAGGTGGGCGAGCTTGATTTGGGCGCGTTTAACCGCTATAAAAATGGCGGCAAATTTGATATGGAGGCTGCGCTGCGGGACGAATTTGCCGCGCTTGGCGTTGAGCGAGTGGAGTTTGATCCGCGCTGCACGTTTGAGACGAGGGAGCTGTTTTCCTACCGCAGAGATGGGGTTACAGGGCGATTTTGCGGTTTTGCGATGAATAAAATCTCGCCGAAATAGCCGTATATGGCCTAAATTGGGCGTAGACGAGCACGCAGTCAGGCGAGTTTAGTTAAAATTTCATTTATGTTTATTAAAAAGGGCTAAAATTTAAATCGAAACCTCATAAAAAGGAGTCAGTATGAGAAAAATTTTACTTTGTTTGATTGTTGCCGCGAGCGCGCTTTTTGCGGCGCAAACAAGATCCTCAAACGAGATGACTAGCGTCCTTGCGAGCGTGCCTGCAAATTTGGCAAACAAGCAGTTTGAAGACGCGTTAGCGATGTACCGAGTTTCGGATTTTAGCGAGGCGGCGAGGCTCTTTAATCTAGCGTGCGAAGGCGGACACGCGCGGGCATGCTACGATCTGGGCGCGATGATCGCTAGCGGAAAGGTCGCGGCAAAGCAGCCTAGTACGGCGGCTAAATTTTACGAGCGAGCATGCAAAATGGGCGATAAGCTGGGCTGCTACGCGCTAGCGTACGCGTGCCAGACGGGTGCTGGCATAGCAAAAGACGAAGCGCGAGCGTACGAGCTCTATAAAAACTCATGCGAGCTTGGGCTAGCTAAAGGCTGCAACGAAGCCGGCTTCATGAGCGAGCGCGGCATGGGCGTAAGTGCGGACGTCAAAGCTGCGGTTAAATTTTACGAAAAAGCGTGCAAGATGGGGCTAGAGGTCGGCTGCGAAAACGCTAAAATTTTAAAGCGTTAGACTCGGCTGGCGGCTAAAATTTAACTCGGTTGCG
>NZ_CALHXD010000006.1 GCF_938040115.1 uncultured Campylobacter sp.
CTCGGTCGGCTTCGGTCACGGACGACTAGTCCGCTCCCTCGCCTCCGTCGTTTCCACCTTGTCTCCTCGTAGCGAAGTCTCGTTACGAGCGCTTGCGCGAAGTAAAAAGAAAAAATACTTCGCCTTGACTTTATACGTTCAAATTTGATTCACCGAGACCCGCACCTTGAAAACATCAAAATTTGGACTCAAAAACCCGCGACGCTTTGCTCATAGAGCAAAGCAATGTCGCCACATCTAACGTGCAGTGGGGTTGGTGTGGGTTTGGGGGCGGAAGGGGCGACGCTTCGTAAGTAGAAACCCTTCCGCCTCCCAAGAAAAAAGAAAAACTAAAAATTTTTAGAGAACATCAAATCTGACAAAACCAAATTTAGCATTTTTGCGGTGTGGGTCTCGGCAAGTAAAATTTAAAAATTTATCCAAATTTTAACGCTATAATCACGCTCGTTTTAAGAACGTACAAATTTAAAGGATAAAAATGAAAAATTTTCTCGCGCTATTTTTGGCGCTTAGCTTCGCCGCTTCGTCGCAGGCATTTGGCAGCGAAAAGCAGAGCTCGGCGAAGCAAAACACTCAAATTTTGCCCCCGAACGAGCTAAAATTTACCCCGCGATCAAAGCTAAAAGGCAAGCAAACGGGCGAGCTGGAGATGAGGTTTAGCTACGACGTAGAAAGGACGGGCGAGTACGATCCGGAAAGCCGCCTAGAGCTAAACAACGTCTATGAGCGCATCTATACGCCAGAGGGCGAGACGCTATTTTACGGCAGGCTATACGGCTACATCAAGCCGCCCCTGCATCACCCGCAAAAGCAGATCGTCAAATTTATCAAAAGCGGCCAAGAGCGCTGGATCGAGATAGATTTTTATCATGCGGACGGCATGCATAGCGGCACGTTGCAGCTGTGCTTGTGGGACGACATAAACGTCGAAGTCAAAGAGGCCTTTGATGAAGGCAACGTCGCTGGGCTATACAAATCGAGCAATAAATTCGACGTGATGTTGGGTATCTTTTCGGACAATAATAACTTCTCCTACTCTAGCGACGGCAAACCCCGCCAAAAACACTTTATCACGGTGCGCTCAGGGCCTAAAGAGGACTACTACGAAAACTACGACGAAAACGGCGCGATCGAAAACACGAGCTACCAAAAGGACACGGTATTTATCTGGGTAAAGACGTTTTATCCAAACGGCCGACTAAAGTCGCTCAACGACTATGAAAATAAGATCGAGCGGGAGTATGATGAGAAAGGCAAAATAATAAGAGACGAGAAATTTTAAATTTTCAGCTTGTCTTTTTGTCCTATACTTCGTTGCTTTTAAATTCGGCTCGGTCATTACCGACAAGGTAACTCCCGTCGCCAAATTTGAAAAGCGCCTCGTCTAGAACAAAAATACTTCGCCTTGACTTTTTCTATTCAAATTTGGAGTCAAATTTACAAATTTATAAATTTAACTCCATCAAAATTTATAAAATCTGCGACGCTTTGCGTTAGCAAAGCAATGTCGCCACCTCTAACGTGCAGTGGGGTTGGAGAGGGCTTGGGAGAGGAAGGGGCGACGCTTCGTAAGTAGAATCCCCTTCCTCT
>NZ_CALHXD010000007.1 GCF_938040115.1 uncultured Campylobacter sp.
GGAGCTTACACGGGAAAGCCCGAACGGCGAAACGTATCATTTGGATCTTTTGGTTAAAACCGATAACGGTCTTATCGTGAATCTTGAAATGCAGCAGTTTTGGAAAAACTCTTTTCCGAGAAGAAATCAGCTCTATTTGATGCGTACCGCTTCCCGTTTTTTAAAACAAAAAACAAAAGAAGCCTTTGAAAAAATGGGAATTAGCGACTTGATGGACAAGAAACTTTCCGAACTTTCCGGAGGACAAAAGCAAAAAGTAGCAATTGCTTCCACTTTGCTATATGATACCAAAATTATTTTCTTTGACGAGCCTTCCTCCAATTTGGATTATCAAGGGATTGTCCAGTTTAGAGATATTGTTCGCAGTTTAAGAGCGATGGGAAAAACAATCCTTGTTGCGGAACATCGATTGTTCTTTTTAAATGATTTATATGACCGCTTAATCTATATGAAAGACGGGACGATCGAAAGGGTGTTTTCTCAAGGAGAACTCACAGAGAATGACTGCAAAAAATATGGATTGCGAGCAATCAGTTATCAGTCCCTGAAAGCACAAAACTTGGGTGTGGAACAAGAGAAGGGTGCGGGTATCGTGGATTTAAATATCAATATCGGGAAACAGGAACTCATAAAGAATCTTTCCTTTGATCTTCATTATGGAGAAATTATGGCGATTATTGGGAAAAATGGAATCGGAAAAACAACATTAGGAAGAACTTTGGCAGGCTTAATTAAAAATAAAGGGAAAATAAGCTATGGAAAAACAACGAAAGAAAGATTGAAGCAATCATACTATATGATGCAGGATGTGGATTATCAAATTTTCTTTGATACGGTGGAAAATGAATTGATCCCTAAAAATAAAGTGAAAGATAGTGAATATCTGAAAGAAGTCACCTCCTACATTAGGGCGATTGATTTGTGGGATAAAAAAATGGATCATCCGCAAGAGCTTTCCGGTGGGCAAAAGCAAAGGCTTGCACTTGCTACTGCCTTTTTAAGTGAAAGGAAAATCATTATATTGGACGAGCCGACTTCAGGGCTTGATTACAAAAGAATGAAAGAAATAGGAGCTATGATAAGGAAGTATGCCGCTAAGAGACCGGTGGTTATTATTACCCATGATTTAGAACTTCTCTTTGAGGTGTGTAATACGGTGCTGATGATTGATGACAAGACTTATAAAAAAATACCTGTAAAAGAGAATGAAGCTGAAATATCGGATTTTTTATTTGCTTCCATAGGATAAAAATTTTTGGTATCAAAGGAGGATTCAGATTATGAATTTAATCAAACAGTATGTAAAAGAATATAAGAACACTTACATTCAATCCGTTCTATTGGCAGTTTTAGGAGTGGTATCCGGTCTTGCCGCATATATCGTATTAGCAAAAATGATTGTAGGACTGATTGGAAAAAACACAGAATTCGGATTTTATTTGCAATACGGTCTTATGATATTAGCCGCAATGGTCTTGAAGGAAATCTTTGCGGCGGCTTCCACTTCCATATCGCATCAGGCAACTTTTTATTCTTTAAAAAGAATAAGGGAAGAAATTTCTAAAAAACTGTTTCGGATGCCCCTTGGAAAGGTTATGAATATTTCTTCCGGTAAGCTCAAGAATATTATTGTGGATCAGGTGGATTCTATGGAAACAACCTTAGCACATATTATTCCTGAAATGACCGCAAATATCATCGGTCCGATTCTCTTGCTGATCTATATGTTTATTTTGGATTGGAGATTGGCACTTGTTTCCCTGATTCCTCTTGTGATTGGAATGTTCTGTATGAAATCGGTGATGAGGTCTTATGGAAAAAAGTATCAGCAATCAGTAGAAATCAATCAAAGAATGAATAATGCAGTGGTTGAATATATCGGTGGAATTGAGGTCATCAAGATGTTCAATCAAAGCGAAACTTCCTATCAGAAATACAGTGGTGCAGTCCATGAAAATGCCTCGTTTTACTATCATTGGATGAAGGAAGCGATGATCGGTGTGTCTGCATACAGAAAAATTTCACCTATGTCTCTGCTCACAATCCTGCCGTTAGGAATTTATTTTTATTTAAATGGCTCTTTAACAATAGCGACCTTTATAACCATTATTGTACTTTCCTTCGGAACGGTGGAAAATATATTGACAGCGACCAATTATATGGATGATCTGTCCAGAATAGGAACGATTACAAAGGAAATCGGATTGATTTTGGATGCCCCTGATCTTGAGCATGGTAAAGTGAATGTTTCGTTATCCGGTAGTGCTATTGAACTGAAAAATGTGGATTTTTCCTATACGGAAGATAAAAAAGTATTAGAAGGGGTCAGTTTGACGATTGAGGAAAATCAGGTAACGGCATTTGTCGGTCCGTCAGGAGGCGGAAAGTCAACCATTACGAAACTGATCGCAGGTTTTTGGAATGCAGATGCCGGAGAAGTAATAATCGGAGGAAAAAACATCAAAGAGATTCCGCTGGAACAGTTATCCGAAACCATCTCTTATGTATCGCAGGACAACTATCTATTCGATATGTCTGTCAGAGAAAATATAAGAATCGGAAAGCCGTCGGCAAGTGATAAAGAAGTAGAAGAAATTTTACATAAAGCGTTGAAAGATTTTAAAGCGACTTTTGCCGCTAACTAGGGCTAAGATATGTCAAATTTAAAAGATATAAAACGAAAGATCAAGAGCGTCCAGAACACTCAAAAGACGACGCGTGCGATGAAGCTTGTCTCAACAGCAAAGCTTCGCAAAGCCGAAGAGGCTGCTCGATACTCTAGAGTTTACGCACTTAAGATCAATGAGGTTTTATCAGAGATAGCTTATAAGATCAATCAATATGCTTCAGTTATGACTGAGAGTAAATTTTTTAACACAACAAAGAGTGTAGAAAAGGTTGATATTATATTTGTTACCGCTGATAAAGGGCTTTGCGGTGGCTTTAATGTCCAGACCATAAAGACAGTTAGGCGCATGATCGATGAGCTAAAAGCCAAAAAGATCAAAGTTAGACTAAGAGCTGTTGGTAAAAAAGGCATAGAATTTTTCAATTTCCAAGGCGTTGAACTACTCGAGACTTATGTCGGAGCTAGCTCTTCTCCTACATATGAAAAAGCTCAAAAGATCATAAAAGACGCTATTGATGATTTTACAAACGGCATAACAGATAAGGTCGTGCTAATACACAATGGCTATAAAAATATGATTTCTCAAGAGATTAGAGTAAATGATATTGTGCCTATTGAGCCGTCTAAGATAGTTGCGGTTGAGACAAATTCTTTGATGGAATTTGAGCCAGAGGACAACTATACTAAGATTATGGATGAATTGCTCAATAAATATTTTGAGTATAGTATGTATTATGCTTTAGTTGACTCTTTGGCGGCTGAGCACAGCGCTAGAATGCAAGCTATGGATAATGCAACAAATAATGCTAAACAACGCGTCAAACAGTTAAATCTTGCTTACAATAAAGCAAGACAAGAGTCTATTACCACTGAGCTTATCGAGATCATCAGTGGTGTTGAATCAATGAAATAAAAGGAGTATGAATGAAGGGTGTTATTAGTCAAGTTATGGGCCCTGTGGTCGATGTTGACTTTAATGACTACTTGCCGAAGATCAATGAAGCTATCGAAGTTTTCTTTGAGGTTGAGGGCAAGAAACATAAACTAATATTAGAAGTTGCTGCTCACCTAGGTGATAATAGAGTTAGAACTATCGCTATGGATATGAGTGAGGGTCTGACTCGTGGCTTAGAGGCTAAAGCTCTTGGTGCACCTATAAGCGTGCCGGTTGGCGAAAAAGTTTTGGGTAGAATTTTTAACGTAGTTGGCGATTTGATCGACGAGGGTGAGGGTATAAATTTTGATAAGCACTGGTCTATCCACCGCGATCCTCCTCCATTTGAAGAGCAAAGCACAAAAAGTGAAATTTTTGAAACTGGTATCAAGGTAGTCGACCTTCTAGCTCCTTATGCAAAGGGTGGTAAAGTAGGTCTATTTGGTGGTGCTGGTGTTGGTAAAACGGTTATTATTATGGAGCTTATCCACAACGTTGCGTTTAAACACAGCGGTTATTCTGTATTTGCAGGTGTTGGTGAGAGAACTCGTGAAGGAAACGACCTTTATCACGAGATGAAAGAAAGTAACGTTTTGGATAAAGTTGCCTTGTGCTACGGCCAGATGAACGAGCCGCCGGGGGCAAGAAACCGCATCGCTCTAACAGGTCTAACAATGGCCGAGTATTTCCGCGACGAGATGGGACTTGACGTTTTGATGTTTATTGATAACATCTTCCGTTTCTCTCAGTCTGGCGCTGAGATGTCGGCGCTTCTTGGACGTATCCCGTCAGCCGTTGGTTATCAGCCGACTTTGGCGAGTGAAATGGGTAAATTCCAAGAGAGAATCACATCAACCAAAAAAGGTTCGATCACGTCGGTTCAGGCTGTTTACGTTCCTGCGGACGACCTTACCGACCCGGCTCCTGCGACCGTTTTTGCGCACCTTGACGCGACTACCGTTCTAAACAGAGCTATTGCAGAAAAAGGAATTTATCCTGCGGTTGACCCGCTTGATTCGACATCAAGAATGCTCGATCCTCAAATTTTAGGCGGCGAACACTATAAAGTAGCTCGCGGCGTACAGGCGGTTTTACAAAAATATAAAGACCTTCAAGATATCATCGCGATCCTCGGTATGGACGAGCTTAGCGAAGAAGATAAGGTTACGGTTGATCGCGCTAGAAAGATTGAGAGATTTTTATCTCAGCCGTTCTTCGTTGCCGAGGTGTTTACGGGAAGCCCCGGTAAATACGTAAGCCTTGAGGAAAATATCGCTGGCTTTAAGGGAATTTTAGAAGGAAAATATGACGATTTGCCTGAAAATGCATTTTATATGGTAGGAAACATCGACGAAGCGATAGCGAAAGCCGAGAAACTTAAAGCCTAAATTTAAAGGAAAAGTAATGAGTAAATTACATTTAGAAATCGTTACGCCTGAGGGTTTAGTCTTTTCAAACGATATTAAAAGCGTAGTTTTGCCGGGTAGCGAAGGCGAGTTTGGAGTTTTGCCCGGACACGCCTCGCTTATATCGCTTTTAAAGGCTGGGGTTATAGACATCGAGAGCGAAGATAAAAGCCATGATGCCGTCGCGATAAACTGGGGGTATGCCGAGATAAACGAAGGCAAGGCGACCATCCTTGCCGACGGCGCCGTTCACGTATCGGGAAATTCTGAGAGCGAGATAGCAAATTCATTGCAAAAGGCTAAGGATTTAATTGCCAGCATGAGTAGCGAGAATAACGCTATGGCTGCCACTGTGGCAAAATTAGACAGCATGGCTCGGACAAGATAGTGGCTGGACTTGATATTTTTTTAAACTACTTATCTAGAAGTAGTTTTATTACTATATTTGTGCTTAGCTGGCTTTCTTTTTATTTCATTATAAGCCTTACTATACTGTTTTCTCGTATGGCAGGGCTTAGGTCATGGCAAAAAAAAGAACAAAATGCTCTTGAGTCGTTATTGATGGGCGGGTCTAAACATGTTTTAAACGAATCCATTTTAAAACGGTTCGTAAGCGGCTCGATATCTAGAGAGAAGCTCTCGGTCGCCGTTAGTATCGCTGAGCGAAATGCAACCAGCGGTATTACTTGGCTTAGTATAGTTGCCTCTACGTCGCCTTTTATCGGACTTTTTGGCACGGTTGTTTCTATCTTGGAGACCTTTTCTCAGCTTGGACAAGGCGGCGGAAATTCTTCTCTAAATGTTATCGCTCCTGCTATCAGCGAGGCACTAGTGGCAACCGGGGCAGGTATATTTGTAGCGATACCTGCTTACACGTTTAGCTTGCTTATCAAGAGGAAAGCTTACGAGCTTATGGGCGTGATTAAGCGAGAGGTGGATATTCTCGTAACGCTTAAAGAAGATCAATGATAAATCTTGACGAAACCCCGGAGTTAAATATAACTCCTCTCGTGGATATCATGCTAGTTTTGCTGGCGATTCTTATGGTTACTACGCCTACCATTGTTTACGATGAACAAATTTTATTACCGGACGGCTCAAAGACCAAAGCCTCTTCAGCCCAAAAAAAAGATTTAACCGTTATCGTGGATGCTACAAAAAAGGTTAGGATAGATCAAAGCACTATGGATTTGCGCGAGCTTCCCGATAACATCGTACTTATCGGAGCAAGATACGATAAAAATTCGCCCGTTTACATTAAGGCCGACAAAAGTCTTATATATGACGATGTAATGTTTGTTTTAAAAAGCGTAAAAAACGCTGGTTTTACAAAGGTAGCGCTTCAGACTAATGGATAAATTTGACCTCAAATTTAACACTTCCGGCTACTTTGTGCTGTCGGCTTTTCTTTATTTTTGCATAATAATCGGTATTTTTATCAAGCTTACATACTTTAAGGAAGAGCCGAAAAAATATACCGATACTAAAGACGCCTTTATGGATATCATGATAGTCGAGCGTGAACCTGACGTTACCGTAAAAGCACCAGAGCCTAAAAAAGAGGTCGTAAAAGAAGAAAAACCACAGCCTATAAAAAAAGAGGAAGAGGTTAAAAAAGAAGAACCCAAACCTGATACCACCAACAAGCCGCCTGAGCCTGATCCCGTACCGCCAAAACCTGAAGAAAAAAAAGTTGAAGAGCCAAATTTAAAGGATTTATTCGGTAGTATCGATACCTCTAAACTAAAAGAGGATAAGGTTGCTAAGAAGAAAGAGCAACCCAAAGAGCAAAGCCGCAAAAAGCCGGAAAAGAGCCAGGTAACTAGTGAGCAAAAAAAAGCTAGCGACCTTATCAAGAATTTTACTTTGGATCAGGTTGCCAAAACTCCAAAGTCGCAAATGACAGGTGAATATAACGAATATTTTGGCATGATTAGCAGAATTTTGCAGAGCAGATGGAGCGCTTATAAAGCTGATTCTAGCGATGAGGCGGAGGTTGAGATTGTCATCGACATTGACGGATCGTTTAGTTATGATATAAAAAAGTTATCGTATAATAGCGAATTTAACGACAAGGTTAGAGATTTCTTAGAGCGTATGACTTCTGAGAAATTTCCGCCGCCTACTCAGATAGGCAGAGCTGTTAAGCTCGGAACTAAATTGCAAGACAAACTAGAATAACGGAGGAACAATGAAGAAAATTTTACTTTTTCTTACTTTTGCGAGTTGGCTTTTTGCCGTTGATGCAACTATTTCGGTCGTCAACAAAGGCTTAGCCCTACCAAAAATCGTGCTTCAAGACGCTACAACGGCTGTCGGCGATCAGGCCTTTAAAAGCAAATTTCATAAAATCATGTTGGGCGACTTGAAGGTCAGCTCTGATTTTGAGGTTGCGGACGAATATATCGCCAGTAGCTATGAGGGTGACTCGAATACGAACGTCATGAGCGAAAAAGGTGCGCAGCTTATATTTAGATACGCGCTTGAGGGCTCTGCAAACTCGCCTCTAACCCTCAGAGTTAAGCTAATTAATGCAAAAACGGCGACTACTCAGTACGAGAAAATTTATAATATGAACGACGGATCAAAGTATCCGTTTATCGCGCATAAAGCGATAGTTGAGCTTATCAACGAGCTAAAAATGCCGCCTGTAAACTGGATGGAGAAATTTATCATCTTTGCCAAAGGAACTGGTTCAAAGCAAAGCGAGATCGTTATAGCCGACTACACTTTGACCTACCAAAAAGTACTTGTTCGCGGCGGTTTGAATATATTTCCTAAATGGGTAGGAGCTGATCAGAGTGCATTTTATTACTCTGATTACAGTGGCAAAAACTTAGTTCTTTATAGATATGACGTTGCAAGCGGCCAAAAAACTAAAATTTTAGATAGCAAGGGTGGTATGCTTATAGCCTCCGACGTTAGCCAAAACGGAGATAAAATTTTGCTAACTATGGCTCCGCAAGATCAACCTGATATCTATATATACGACCTAAATTCAAAAAGACTATCTCAGGTAACCAACTATAGCGGCATAGACGTCAACGGCAACTTCGTCGATGGCGACAGACGCGTAGTTTTCGTTTCCGATAGACTCGGCTATCCTAACGTTTTCGCACAAAACGTCGATGGAAGCGGTTTTGAACAGTTGGTCTATCACGGCAAAAACAACAACTCCGTCAGCACCTATCAAAACTATATAGTTTACTCCAGTAGAGAAGACGGTAAGAGTAGCTTTGGAACGAGAGATTTTAACATTTACATGATCTCTACGCAGACTGATTACATCAGACAGCTTACCGCAAGCGGTAAAAATTTATACCCTAGATTTTCTAGCGACGGACAAAGCGTAGTGTTTATCAAAGAGCTTGGCGGCCAGAGTTCTCTTGGTATAATTCGCGTAAATGAGAACAAAAGTTTCCAATTTCCGTTAAAAATCGGTAAAATTCAGTCTATTGATTGGTAATATTTAGTAAATTTTATGATATAATCACGTTAAATTTCTATAAAAGGATGAAAATGAAAAAAGTAGTTTTAACTTCTGCTGCTATTGCAGCTTTATTGTTGAGCGGTTGTAGCTCTAAAAACCCTGAAGTTGATATGAGCGCTGACGCCAATCAAAATATGGGCGGTATGAACTCAAGCGATAACATGATGAGCGATAGCGAGAGATTGCAACAATTAATTTCAAGCATCGAAGGTCAAGTTCAAACTGTATACTTTGACTTTGACAAATTTAACATCAAAGGCGACATGCAGTCTGCTATCAACACAAACGCAGGCCTATTTAATCAATCAGAGGCTCAAGCTCTTTCTGTAAAAGTAGAGGGTAACTGCGACGAGTGGGGTACAGACGAGTACAACTATGCGCTTGGTCTAAAAAGAGCAAAAGCTGCTAAAGACGCTCTTGTAAAACAAGGCGTTGCTGCTGATAGAATTACCGTTGTAAGCTACGGCGAAAGCAACCCTGTTTGCACAGACAAAACAAAAGCTTGCGACGCTCAAAACAGACGTGCTGAATTTAAAGTTCTTCCATAATTAAATTTATGACGAATTTAAAAACTTTCGTGGCTCTTTTTATAGGAGCCACTCTCTCTTATTCCGCTTCCAATGAAATTTCGGTATTTGACGCTGGAAATTTAGATAGCTCTAGCCCCTACGGTTTGACTGATAACGAAAAAACATTTCTAAAAAACAAACAAAACGTAGAAAATCTAAGTAGAAATATGGGTGACGTCGAGTCAAATTTAAATGCCATGCAAGAGCGCCTAGAAGGCTTGCAAAGCGTGCTAGACGGACTAAACTCGAGAATGTCTAGGATAGAAAAAAGACTAAACGATCTTGAAGGAAACGACGGAAATTCTACCGCAAAAAGCGATTTCGACGAGCTTAAAAAGTACGTAGAAGAAAGCCGAAAAATACAAGAGGCCAACAACGCTAAAATCACCAAAGCCCTTAAGGATATGGGCGCTTTGATAGATAAGAGCAACGCTGCGCCCGCTACTACAAAAAAAAACGATGAAGACAAGTCGGTAGCTAGCAGTAGCCCAGCCGCTGAGCCGCAAACTCCAAAGACTGATTTTACTAAACAAAAAAATCAAGATGTGGCAAGCGAAGCTAAAAAGCTATTTGACGCAGGCAAGCTCGACGATGCTAAGGCTAGATACGAGTATCTTTTAAGTAAAGATCATAAGCCTGCTATGGCAAATTTTTATCTCGGCGAGATAGCGTATCAGCAAAAAGCTTACAACAACGCTATAAAATACTATCAGCAGAGCATCCAGCTGTACGACAAGGCCGACTATACCCCAAAGCTTCTTTATCACACTGCCATCAGCTTTGATAAGATAAAAGATACGGCGAGTGCGAATAAATTTTACAAAGCACTAAAACTAGGCTATCCCGACAGCAAAGAAGCCAAAGCTGCACCTACTCGAAACTAAAACTATATTTAATAAATTTAACGATATAATCACGTTATTTTCATAAATAGGAGAAAAACGTGAAAGAACAAGTTATAGCTATGTTTTATGAGCTAAAAGACGCAAAAACGGGCGAAATTTTAGAGTCCAATATGCAAGTAGGGCAGGAGATTTCTTTTTTAACGGGCCGCGGACATATCATCGAGAAACTGGAAGAAGAGGTCACCAAACTAGAAAAGGGCGAAACAAAAGTTATCGTTATCCCAGCTGCGCAGGCTTGCGGCGAATACGACTCTAGCGCCGTTCAGATGCTACCTAAAGAGCAGTTTGCTGGCATCGAGCTAAAAGAGGGTATGGAGCTTTTCGGTCAAGGCGAGCACGGCGAAAGCGTACGCGTGATAGTAAAATCTATCGGCGAGGACGACGTAACAGTTGATTTTAACCACCCTTACGCAGGCAAAGATTTGGAGTTTAAGGTTCAAATTTTCGACAAACGCGACGCTACGCCGGACGAGATAGCTACAGGCATGGTAGCCGGCGCTCACGCATGCGGATGCGGCGGACACGATCACGACCATCATCACGGCGAGGGCGGTTGCTGCGGAGGCCACGGCCATCATGAGCATAAAGAGGGCGGTTGCTGCGGCGGGCACGGTCATCACCATGATGACGGCGGATGCGGTTGCCACTAAGAGGACCTAGATGAGAGCGGCGTTTATATTCCCGGGACAAGGCTCGCAAAGCATCGGCATGGGTAAGGAAATTTACGAAAATTTCCGCCCGGCCGCCGAGCTTTTACAAAATGCAAGCGATAGCCTAAAAATCGACTTTTCAAATCTACTTTTCAACGAAAACGACCTTATAAACAGGAGCGAATTTACCCAGCCGGCCATCGTTTTAAACTCGCTTATGTGCTATCTCGCGCTAAAGCAAAGCGTAAATTTAAAACCGAAATTTGCGCTCGGGCACTCTTTGGGCGAGTTTAGCGCGCTTGCGGTTAGCGGCGCGTTTGATTTTGTCGATGCGCTTAGGATCGTAAATTTACGCGGTAAATTTATGCAAGAGGACTGTGCAGGCAAAGACGTAACGATGAGCGTTATTTTGGGTCTTAGCGACGAGACGGTAGAGCAAATTTGCAAAAACGCTCAGGCGGACGGCCATCAAATTTACGCCGCGAACTACAACTGCGACGGCCAAATCGTGATCGCGGGACTAAAAGAGGACATCGCCAAATTTGAGTCCGCGTTTAAAGAAGCGGGCGCTAAGCGCGTACTACCTCTAAATATGTCCGTCATCAGCCACTGCCCGCTTTTAAAGAGCGCTAGCGAGAAGCTAACGGCACAGCTAGAGCCTGCGTTAGCCGCCAAATTTGCGTCTGTCGTTTCAAATGCGTCGGCGAAGGCTTACGGCTCGAAAGACGAAGCGCTAATTTTGCTAAAAGCCCAGCTCGTAAGCCCTGTTTTATACAAACAAAGTATCAAAAGCATCGAAAACGAGGTTGATATGTTTGTGGAGTTCGGTGGTAGCGTGCTAAAAGGCATCAACAAAAAAATCACCGAAAAGCCGACCTTTAGCGTCACCGATCTTAGCAGCCTTGAAGAGCTTTTAAAGGAGCTTAAATGATAGCGATCTTGGGCGCGATGCGCGAGGAGGTTGCCCCTCTACTTGAGCGCGTCAAGGATTATAAAGAAGTTAAGCACGCAAATAACGTATTTTACCTAGCAAATTTTGGCGGCAAAGAGCTTGTGATCGCCTACTCTAAGATCGGCAAGGTAAACGCCGCTCTAACCGCAAGCGCGATGATAGAGAAATTTGGCGCCCGGAAGCTGCTTTTTACCGGCGTCGCAGGCGCGCTAAATCCAAATTTGAAAATCGGCGATATGCTTTACGCGACTAGCCTGGTGCAGCACGACGTCGATATCACGGCGTTTGGGCACCCTTACGGCTACGTGCCCGAGACCAGCATCTTTATCAAAAGCGACAACTCTCTAAACGCATTAGCCTCTAGCGTCGCTGCCGAAAAAAGTATCGAGCTAAAAGGCGGCGTCATAGCCACAGGCGATCAGTTTATCTGCGACAACGCGAAAAAAGAGTGGCTAAAAGCAACCTTCAAAGCCGATGCGGCCGAGATGGAGGGCGCTAGCGTGGCGCTGGTTTGCGAGAGTCTAGGCGTGCCGTTTTTCGTGCTTCGCGCCATCAGCGACGAGGCAGGCGGCAGTGCGGAGTTTGACTTCGATAAATTTTTACAAGACTCGGCAAACGTGAGCGCGCAGTTCATGCTCGCGATGATCGAGCGGCTATGATAGAGCTTAGCAAGCGGCTGCTGCGCCAGGTCGGGCAGACCAACGCCAGATACCGCATGGTGCGCGGCGGGGATAAAATTTTGCTCGGTCTTAGCGGCGGCAAGGATAGCCTCGCGCTCGCGCACGTGCTAAAACATATGCAAAACGTCACGCCCGAAAAATTTGAGTTTAAGGCCGTGACGCTAAGCTACGGCATGGGCGAGGACTACGCATACCTCACGCGCCACTGCGCCGAGCACGGCATCGAGCACGACGTGATCGATAGCTCGATTTTTGAGATATCAAAGGACAAGATCCGCAAAAACTCCAGCTTTTGCAGCTTTTTCTCGCGTATGAGGCGCGGCTATCTCTATACCTACGCGCTTGAGCACGGCTTTAACAAGCTCGCCATCGCCCACCACCTCGACGACGCGGTCGAGAGTTTTTTTATGAATTTTACTTATAACGGCGCGCTACGAACGCTTGCTCCAAAATACGTCGCGGCAAACGGTATCGAGGTTATCAGGCCGTTTATATTCGTGCGCGAAAGACAGCTACGCGAAAATGCCGTGCGAAACGGGCTTGCAGTTATCGGCGACGAGGCGTGTCCGGCGATGCGATTTGACATCAAGATGCCTCACGCCAGAGCTGAAACTAAGGAGCTTTTGGCAAATTTAGAAAAGCAAAATCCAAAGCTTTTCGTCTCGCTAAAGGCTGCTTTTGAAAACATCCACAGCGATACGTTTTTCGCCGCTGGGGCGCAAAATTTGACCGACGAGGAGTGAGAACTCGTCAAATTTAGCTTAAATTTGACCGCTCTTTCGGTCAAATTTGACTTTTGCCGGTCTGGTTTCTCCTTGCTCCTACCGCGCCATAAGCGATTCATCATCGTCGCTCTGCGGCATCTTTGCTCCTTAATTTTTGGATTAGTTTATTAGATATTAATTTTTCTTTGTCTTGACTACTTATGTTGGCGTCGATATAGATCACCTTAGCCGTATCTCCTATGCGTATTATTGCATCCATCTTTTTTTGCTCGTTTGCCCACGACATAAATGTTCGTACGTCTTGAAAGGTTCCATCAGGCTCGGTGCAATATTTTTCTAAATTTTTTATTGGCATATCTACATAAAACGGCCTTTTTTTGTTTATATTTTCTCCGTCTATCCATCTTATTTTATACCATATATAAGTATCATGGCACTTTTTATACGCCTCTTTCAGCTCCTCGCTAGTAGGTTGCCCCGAAACGTTGTTGTCTAGTAGTAAATTTAGCATAGGTTCGTAGTTTGGTATTATGCTCAGCCTGTCAAAGCAGTCATATTCTTCATATCTTTGGGCTTTAAATGTACACTCGGGTTTATATCCCAACTCAAAAAACATTTTTGAAATTTCTAGTAGATTATTAGCTATGACGTATGCGAAGGGATCTGATGCGCCCTTTGAGTCCGTATCGGGGAAATCAAAATTTATATGTATATCGTCTTTATCTATTACGATACTATCTATAAAATCATATAATGCATAATCTAAATATAATTGTATCCTTCCCGCTTCCTCAAGTCTTACTCCGCTATCAAGCAAGAGCTTAACGGTCTTTGTGGAGTTGTTTTCTATGGCGTAGGCCAGGGGCGAGAGTTTGTAGTTATCTCGCGCATGAGCGTTTGCGCCCATATCTATCAACCTTTTTGCCGTGACTTCGTCATCGTAAAAGCT
>NZ_CALHXD010000008.1 GCF_938040115.1 uncultured Campylobacter sp.
GATTTTTTAGCCATGATTAGGTGGCGTCCTTTTAGGATAAACCACGCTGAAATTCCTATCACGAAAAGCGCACTAGCGACGTAGCCGCTAGTTACGGTGTGTAAAAATTTGATGATACCTACCGGGCTAAGAGCGACCTCGAAGAAATTTTCCATTTCCATTCTTGCGGTTGCTGGGTTAAATTTCATACCCACCGGATACTGCATCCAGCCGTTTGCGATGAGGATCCAAAGCGCGCTTAAATTTGAACCGATAGCCACGAGCCAGGTTGAGATGAGGTGAAATTTCTTGCTAACCTTATCCCAGCCAAAAAACATAACGGCAAAGAACGTCGCCTCCATAAAAAACGCGAGCAAGCCCTCGATAGCTAGCGGCGCGCCGAAGATGTCGCCGACAAACCAGCTGTAATTCGCCCAGTTGGTGCCGAACTCAAATTCCATTATGATACCGGTAGCCACGCCGATAGCAAAGTTTATACCGAAGAGTTTTAGCCAAAATTTGGTGATTTTTAGCCACTGCTCGTTACCGGTTTTGACGTAGATACTCTCCATAATGGCGATGATAAAGCTAAGTCCCAACGTGAGCGGAACAAACAAAAAGTGGTATATGGCGGTGAGCGCAAACTGCGCCCTAGACCAATCGACCGAAGCGATTTCAGACATTTTATTCCTTTGTCAAATTTGAGATGACGAAGTCCGCTTTGGCTTCGTCGCTCTCAAATTTTGAATTTAAACTTTCATCAAAGATAAATACTTTTAAAATCCCGAACATTATAAGTAGCTTGATGGCTATGACGAGCCACAGGCTCTTTCCGAGCTTCATGTTCCTAAAGCCGTCGATATACAAAGACGAGATGTTTTTAATATATTTTTTAATCATAACTTAACATACTACAGAAATTTAACTTAAAATATAATTTTAAAGTTTTGATTTTATAAAATTATTTACACCCTCAAGCGTTTATAAATTTTAAATAAGGTATAATCTCGCTAAAAATTTAAAAGGCGCGATATGCAAAAAAATCTAAACGAAACAAAGTATATTTTTATAACCGGCGGCGTGCTAAGCTCGCTAGGTAAGGGCATCGCGGCGGCTTCTATCGCCACGCTTCTTAAAAACACAGGCTTAAAGGTGAGCATGCTAAAGGCCGATCCCTACATCAACGTAGATCCCGGCACCATGAGTCCGCTCGAGCACGGCGAGGTTTTCGTCACCGACGACGGCGCGGAGACGGATCTGGATCTGGGGCACTACGAGAGATTTTTAGACGAGAGCCTAAGCCAGGATAATAACTTCACCACCGGCCGCGTTTATAGCTCCGTCATTGAAAAAGAGCGCAGAGGCGACTATCTGGGCAAAACGATCCAAGTCATCCCGCACATCGTAGGCGAGATCGTCGATCGCATCAAAAAAGCGGGCGAGGGTCGCGACGTACTGATCGTTGAGATCGGCGGCACGGTAGGCGACATCGAGGGCTTGCCGTTTTTAGAGGCTATCCGCGCCCTTCGCATAGAGGTCGGCCGCAAACGCGCGATGAATATCCACCTAACTCTCGTGCCCTTTATCAAGGTTGCAGGCGAGCTAAAAACCAAGCCTACCCAGCACAGCGTCGGTGAGCTGCGCCGTATCGGCATTAGCCCAGATATGATCATCTGCCGCGCCGAGCAGCCGCTAAACCGCGAGCTAAAGGATAAAATAGCCGCCAGCTGTGGCGTAGAGCGCAACTGTGTCATCGAGAGCATCGACTCGGCCAGCATCTATCAGGTGCCGCTCGCGTTTTATAACCAAGATATTTTGACCCCGATCGCCGAAATTTTAAATTTGGGCGAGCTAAAGCTTGATATGCGCAACTGGGACAGCCTGGTTAAGCGCATTATCGCGCCGACGAAAGAAACTACGATAGCATTTGTGGGTAAATACGTCGATCTAAAAGAGAGCTACAAGAGCTTGACCGAGAGCATCATCCACGCGGGCGCGAGCCTTGATGCTAGGGTAAATTTAAAGTGGATAGATAGCGAGAAGATCGAGCCCTCAAACGTCGAAGAGCTACTAAAAGACGTGGGCGGCGTGCTAGTTGCTGGAGGATTTGGTGAGCGCGGAGTGAGCGGCAAGATCGAAGCGATCAAATACGCCCGCGAAAACGGCGTGCCGTATCTTGGCATCTGCCTAGGCATGCAGCTGGCGCTCATCGAGTTTGCCCGCAACGTGCTAAAGCTCGAGGACGCAAATTCGGTCGAATTTAAGCCCGAGTGCGTAAATCCTATCATCTATCTCATCGATAGCTTCATCGACGCACACGGCCAGACGCAGATCCGCACGCACCAAAGCCCGGTCGGCGGCACGATGAGGCTTGGCGCGTATGCTTGCGACATTAAGCCCGGCTCACTGCTAAGTCAAATTTACGGCGGCGCCAAATGCGTCAAAGAACGCCACCGCCACCGCTACGAGGCAAATCCGAAATACAGAGCCGAATTTGAAGCAAACGGCCTGATAGTTAGCGGCGAGAGCGACGGGCTGATCGAGGCCGTCGAGCTTAGCTCGCCTTTGGCTGGCGCTAAAAACTCGCATCCGTGGTTTGTCGGCGTGCAGTTTCATCCGGAATTTACCAGCCGCCTAACAAATCCAAATCCCGTAGTTTTGGGCTTTATCAAAGCTAGCTTAGGAAAATCGAAATAATCAAATTTAGAGCCGATCGGCTCTAAATTTTCTTTTCCGTGACAAATTTATCCAGGATTACTTTTACGAATTTTTCGGTAGAGTTTTTGCCGTAGCTAAAATAAAGACTAGGCTCGATAAGCTCGACTTCGTTGATTAAAATTTTATCTTTTGCGCCGATTAGATCTATCCTTGCGTAGACGGGATTAAAGGCAAGCCTAGCCAAAACGTCTCGCGCTATGTTTAGAAAGGCTGCAGTCGGCTCTACCGAGCTAATCTTAACGCCGAAATTCGAGTTTGCCCTATAATCCTCGCTAGCAGGCGAGCGGCGTACGGCGTGAGAAAAAACGCCGCCTAAAAATATCAAGCAAATTTCGCCGTTAGCGGCGATCTCTTCGATAAAAGGCTGAAGCAAAGCTCCGTTTTTATATTCGCTTAAATTTGATATTTCGTCGATTTTAGCTACTCCGTTGCCGCTCTGTCCGACGAGCGGCTTTATCACGCCGCCCGGGCAAATTCGCCTTAGCTCTTCTATATTTTCATCGCCGTTTAAAAGCGTGCTAGGGATCGCGGGAAGTCCTAAGGCTTCAAGTTCTAAGAGGTATTTTTTCGATAAATTCCAGCGCACGATCTCGGCGCCGTTTATTATCTTCGCTCCGCTTTTTTCAAGCTCGCCTAAAAACGATAAAAATTTAGCCGCGTCTAGGCTGTAATCCCAAGCCGCAAGCGGCAAAATCAAAGAATCTTCGTCTAGCGAACCGACGTCTAAATTTTGCCACGGCACTATCTCGCACTGTGCGCCGCCGTCGCTAAACGCGCGGCTTAAATTTCGCAAGTCCTCGTTGCCCTTTGCGTAAGCAAGGCAACTTAAAATAAAAATCCTCACGCGCTACTCTACCCCGAACGCCGACTTTGCGACTACGGCCGGTACGCCGGCATCGTCGTAAAAAATATCCACGTTTACTTTATAAAGCTCTTGTATTAGCTCTTTAGTTATGGTTTTTTTAGCTTCGCCTTTGGCTTTTATCTTGCCGTCACTCAGTAGCAACACCTCGTCGCTAAACTGCGACGCTAGCGATAAATCGTGCAGTATCATAACGGTAGTTATACCGTGCTCGCGCGTAAATTTCCTAACGCAGTCCAAAAGCACGCATTGATGGTGCATATCAAGAGCCGAAACAGGCTCGTCCAAAAGTAAAATTTTAGGCTTTTTGATAAGCACGGAGGCAAACATCACCATCTGGCGCTGACCGCCCGAAAGCTGCATCACGTCGCGACCGGCCAGATGTAAAATCCCTAGTTTTTTCATTATCTCTACGGCCGAGTTTATTTGCTCGTCTTTTAGATAAAGCCCGAGACTATCCATAAGCCCTAGCAAAACGACCTCAAGAGCCGTTAAACTCGCGTCTACGTAGCTATCTTGGGGCATGTAGCCGATTTTCTTTTTCCACGAGAAATGGTTTTTGAAATTTAACCTCTCTTCGCCGAATTTAATCTCGCCCTCATAGCCCATCTCGCCGAAAATCGCGCTTATGAGCGTAGTTTTGCCTGCGCCGTTAGGCCCTAGTACGGAGTAAACCTTGCCTTCTTCAAAGCTAGCGTTTACGGCATCTGCCGTGCAAAGCGAGCCGCGGTATATCGTTAAATTCTTAAGCTCTAGCATACGTTTTTCCTTGAGAGGATGATCCAGAAGAAAAACGGCACGCCCACAAACGCCGTGATGATGCCGACCGGAAAGAGTCCGCCCGGATTTATAACCTTAGAAAGTACCGAAGCTATCGACAAAAATGCTGCGCCGACGAAGATAGTAGTAGGCAGGAAAAATCTCTGATCCTCGCCGACTAAATTTCTAGCGATATGCGGAGCGACCAGGCCGATAAAGCCTATAACGCCGACGAAGCTAATAACCGTAGCCGTCATAACCGAAACTATAAGCAAAATTTTAATCCTAAGGGCGGATAAATTTACGCCCATGCTTTTGGCTCGCTCTTCGCCCAGTTTCAAAGCCGTTAGCGCCCAAGTATTTAGCATCAGTAGCGAAATGCATACGACCGTTACGACCGTAGCGACGGCCAGCGTACTCCATTTAGCCTTTTGGAGGCTACCGAACAGCCAAAACAAAATCGCCTGCGAAATCTCGGGCGCGGACAAAAACTGCACCAAAGAGAGCATAGACTGAAACAAAAATAAAAGCGCGATACCAACTAAAACCAAAGTAGCCGACCCAAATCGCCTCATCATCGAAAACAAAAACAGTATAGACGCCGCTAACATCGTCATGATAAACGCACCGATAGGCACGGCGTAAATTTGAGGCAGTCCAAACGAACCAAACGCCATCACCAGCGATGCGCCAAATCCCGCCGCCGCGGCAAGTCCCAGCGTATAGGGGCTTGCCATAGGGTTGTTTAAAAGCGTCTGTATCTCTGCGCCGCCCGCTCCCAAAGCCGCACCTACGACTAAAGCCATAAGCGCTACGGGAAGCCTGATGTCGTAAACGATGTGGTATAAAAATTTATCCTGCTCGCCGCCTAAAATCGGCTGCAAAAGCGTATCTACGACTTCTCTTGGCGAGAGCATCGCAGGCCCGGTACCGATATCAAACACCATCGATACAAGACCCACGACTATAAAGCTCAAGATGATGATTAAGCGTTTAAATTCACGCTTTCTATGAGCCCTTACGACCTCTTCGGAACTTATTTTATTCATTTTTCGTCCGCTTGGATGGCTATAGTTCCGACGGGAACGACAGGCAAGTACTTTTTGTGAAAATCAACGTAGGTCTTTATCGGATCTACGTCTTTAAATAGCTGCGGATACAAAGCTTTTGCGATATATTGCACCATCGCCATATCCGCAAGCGTTCTTGACGCGCCCATATATAGGCCGTATAAGCGGTTATTTTTGATAGCCGGAAGCTCTGACCAACCGACGCGTTTTTTAAATCCGTCTAGTCTTTTTAACGCTTCGGCTTTGTCTATGTTTATGCCCATTACCATCGCAGTCGGTTCTTTTTTTAGTTCGGTTTCGCGGCCTGTTATCATTATAACGTCGGGCTTTGCGGCTATGACTTGCTCGGCATTGATGGGTGCCCACTGCTCGACTAGATCGGCTGCGATATTATCTCCGCCGGCTAAATCTATCAGCGAACCCCACATATCTTTACCGTAGGTTATGCCTATATCCTCAGGACCGCCTCGGCCGAATTCTATGTAAATTTTAGGCTTAGGCAAATTTGCTTTTGCGATGCGGTCGCCCACTTCTTTTACGGTGTCTTCGTATAGTTTAGAGATCTCGTCCGCTCTTTTTTCCTCGCCTAAAATTTCGCCTAAAATTTTAGTGCTTTTTACGTGAAGCTCAACCTTCTCGCGGTTATAATCAAGCACGACTATCGGGATATTTAGATCGGCTAAAGGCTTTAAATCAGGCTCTAGCACGTTATACTGCCAAGATGCGAGTATTAGCAAATCGGGTTTTAGAGAGATAACTTTTTCTACCGAGAACGTACCGACCTCTACCTCGCCGAAGTCCGCAAGCTTATTTAGCTGCGGTAGCGCCTTGCTATATAGATCCCAACTAGCAGGCGTCCAGTCCGTCCAAACCTCTTTTGAAAAGCCCACGACTTTATCTAAAGCCTTGGTGCCGCCGACGGCTAAAAAGTCGGTGTAGTAAAAACCCAAAGCTATGCGTTTAACGGGTAAATTTACCTTTACCTCGCGACCCAAGACGTCTTTTATGACCTTAGTTTCGGCCGCCGCTTGGGTCGCCGAAAACACCGCAAAAAGCACCAACAGCGCTTTTAAAAAAGTTTTTTTCATATCGTTCCTTTTGTTGAAATAAGAGCGCAATCATACATAAATACATCTTAACCTATGGTTAAATATAATAACTAATATCATTTCAAATATAATTTCGACTCGTTTAAAATTATAAGAAATTAAATTTCAAAAAGCTATAATTTGCGCATTAGAAAATAAAAAAGAAGGAAAAAGATGAAATTTGAACCAAAATTTAGCCTTTTTTGCGGCGTGGCAGGGGTAAATTTGACCCCCGAGGCGAGCAAAAATTTAGGCAAAAACGGTGGCAAGGCGGCGAAATTTGACGGCGAGGCTTACGCGAAAGCCCGTCAAAACGATGTTGAATAAGGAAAAAATAAAGGAATTACTGAACCAAAGATTTGAAAATGACATTCACAAAAAACTTTCAGAAATTCCTACGCCCGATGCGTTAAAGGATGTATTTAAGGGTGCCGAGCGTATAAAACGCGCGATCGAGCAAAACGAAAAGATCGTCATCGTCGGCGACTACGACGTGGACGGCGTGATTGCCAGCGTCATAATGGCCGAGTTTTTCGATGATTTGGGCGTTAGCGAGTATTTCGTGCGTATCCCAAATCGCTTTAGCGACGGATATGGGCTAAATCCGCAAATCGTCGAGGAGATCGCGGACGCTGGCCTCATCGTGACCGTGGATAACGGCATCTCGGCAAACGACGCGGCTCAAATTTGCAAGCAAAAAGGCATCGATCTCATCATCACCGATCACCACATGCCGCCCGACGTCCTGCCTGAGGCCTATGCGATCATAAATCCAAAGCAAAAGGATTGCCACTTTCCAAACGTCGAAATTTGCGGCGCTCAGGTCGCGTGGTATCTAGTGGGCGCGCTAAAGGACGTGTGCCGTATCAACTACGATATGGGTAAATTTCTCGATCTCCTCGCTATAGCGATAATAGCCGATATGATGGAGCTTCGCGACCTAAACCGCATCCTAGTTAAGCTTGGCGTAAACCGCCTAAACAGCTCGCGCAGGCCCGCATTTACAGCGATAAAGCAGCTATACGGCAAGGATAAATTTGAGTGCGACGACATTAGCTTTCTCATCGCGCCGCTCATAAACTCCTCAGGCCGTATGGACGATGCGAGCGTATCTTTTGAGTTTTTACGCGCCAAAAGCTTAGATCGCGCCTGCGAGTGCCTCGACACCATCGTGAGCTTTAACAACTCGCGCAAGGAGGAGGAGCGCACGCTTTTTGAGTGCTCGCTAAAGGACGTGCGCGAGGACGAGCATATCATCGTGACGTGGGGCAGGGGCTGGCACGAGGGCGTCATCGGTATCGTCGCATCGCGTCTGGCAAAGCAGTTTAAAAAGCCAGCCATCGTCTTTAGCATCGACGAAAACCGCGCCAAAGGTAGCGCCAGAAGCGTGGGCAAGCTAGACATCCTCTCGCTCATCGCTAGCCACGAAAATTTGCTCGAGGGCTACGGCGGACACAAAGGGGCTGCTGGCATCGTGATAGATCCGGCAAATTTAGAAGCGTTTAAAATCGCGATAAATAGCTCGTGTATGTTGATGGACTTGCACGAATTTAGCGCGTTTGATGAGCCTCTGGGCGAGATAGAAGCCAGCGAGGTGGACTTTGAGCTACTTGAAATTTTGGAGCATTTTGAGCCCTACGGACAGAAAAATCCGCGTCCGCTCTTTGAGATCAAATCCGCCGTCGTCAAAAACAAAAAACTAATCGGCAGGGAGCAAAATCATCTAAAACTAATCCTACAAAAAGACGGCAAGTGCCTCGAGGCGCTCTTTTTTAACTTCACTCGCGAGCCGCATACGGGCGAGAGCATAGACCTAGTTTTTTCGGTATCGAAAAACTCGTTTCGCGGACTCGTCACGCCGCAGCTACTGGTAAAAGAGATATCGTGAATTCGGCTGGTTTTACCAGGATTTTGGATTAAATTTAGAGATTTTTCGGCGGTAATTTTATGGCTAAATCTAAACAAATAAAAAATAAATCTAGCAAAAAGAAAACTATTTTTAGCCAGTCAGTAATCGAAAAGATTTTATTTTATACGTTTATCGCTATCGTCGCCGTTATCTTATATATCATTAGCACGTTTATTCATAAAGAGAAAAAGATAGTCTGCGAAGAACAGCCGCCCGAAGTCATGCTAGCAGCACTCAGAGAAGGTACGCCAGACGCGATAAGAGAGGCAATGAAAAAGGTAAACTGTAGAGAAGTATACAAGCATTCTCGTCATAAAAGATTTTTCTCAAGAAGAACGCACTAAATAAATTTAAATTTAATATTAATACTTAAAATTTGCGCTTAAATTCGACAAAATCATATGATAAATTTTCAAATCCCATCGCAAAACGGCAATTTCTCGCGAATAAAACACGAAATTTTAAAATCTATGAGTCAATTTTAGAGTCTTGTGAAAATTTATTTTTGATATTTGCCGTCTTATTTAAGATGCGACTCGGTTCTAGTTTTATATCGAATTTAAAAGCAAAATGCCGCAATTTAAACACGCAATCGTCGTCACGGGCAGTATCGGCAGCGGCAAGAGCGCGGTTTGCGAGATACTCGCGAGCCGCATGCGGGCGAGAGCATAGACCTCGTTTTTTCGGTATCGAAAAACTCGTTTCGAGGACTCGTCACGCCGCAGCTACTGGTAAAAGAGATTTTGTAAATTTAATCTCGGTTTCGTTAAACTCAAATTTGATGAAACCGAGATTACTTAAATTTATAATTCTAATCCGTTAAAGTTACTTTTCTACACACTTAACGCAAACGACCGAAATATCAGAGTTTGAGCTAAATTTCACACAAAATAATTAACATTACATAAATATTCATACTTTATTTAAGTCGATTTTTGCTTCAATTTCAATATTAAATATTAATTTTGCAGGAGCGAAAATGAAAATTTCTTACGTTTTGGCGCTGGCCATGGCGTCAAATTTGATGCTTAGCGCCGAGGAGGCGATAAGCTTGAGTCCCGTTACCGTCTCGTCAAAAATGCAAAAATCAGCACTCGACGAGCCTACCAACGCCCAAATAGCCGGAAAAGGCGCGATACTGGAAAACAGCGACATCGCCAAATCGCTTTCAAATTTGAACGGCTTTACGATGGAGCGCAAGGGCGGAGGCGGCAGCGAGGTTTATTATCGTTCGCAGACAGCGGCTAGGCTGCCAGTGCTGATCGACGGCAGTACGCTAAACGGCGGCTGCGGCATGCGAATGGATACGCCCATCACCTACATCTCGGCGCAAAACTACAGCTCGGTTCGTATCGTAAAAGGCCCGCAAGACGTCAGATACGGCGCGCTCATTAGCGGCGGTATATTTTTCGATAGAGAGATAGCAAGGCTGTCAAAACCGAGCTTCGGAGGAAACGTAAGCGTGCTGGGCGGCAGTTTTAAGCGATTTGAAACTACCGCGGACGTAGCGGCGGGTAACGAGCTGGGCAGTATAGAGGTTTCCGGCGGACACTACGAGAGCGGCGATTATAAAAGCGGCGGCGGGCAGAAAATGCATACGCACTATAAACGCAACAGCGTCTCGCTCGTGGGCACGCTAACGCCCACGGAAACTACCGCCTTGCAGCTAAGCGCGGATCTGGGCGAGGGCGAAGCGGCGTATGCCGACAGGATGAGGGACGGCGTGCAGTTTGACCGTAAATCTTTCGGACTCAAATTTGAACAAGACGTCGGCGAGCACAAGATCAGGCTAAGCTCGTACTATCATCAAATCGATCACATAATGGACAACTTCACCATGCGTCCGGTGGTGCCGGGCATGGGGCGCGGCAAGGGATATAGTATCAGTCATCCGATACGCGATATGTACGGCTTTAAGCTAGAAGGCGAGTTAAATTTCGATAATCTAACAAGCTATCTTGGCGCTGGGTACTCTGAGGATGTATTTAAGTGGAGAGGCGCCGGAACGGGCGGAGCCGGCGTATCTAAAGCCGAAATGGACGCAGCCGTATCAAAGCCGCACGTAAAAGAGCGCAAGGTAACGTATAAAACGATCTACACTCAAAACGAATATGTCCTAGAAAACGACTATGGGCTTTTTGGCGGACTTAGGCTGGACGCGGGCGAGAGAAAACTGTTAAAAACGCATAAGAGTAGGAAAGAAAATTTATTCTCAGGCTTTTTTAGATACGAAAAATATCTGCAAAATTTAACGCTTTATGCAGGACTAGGGCACGCACAAAGGATGTCCGATCACTGGGAAACGAACAAGGACGCAAACCTAGCGCTGCGTAAAGAAAGAAACACGCAGCTGGATTTTGGCGCAGTGCTAAAAGATCAAAATTACGAACTAAGCGCGAATTTTTTCGTCTCAAAGATGGATGATTATATCATGCTAAAATATAATCCTATGGGCATGTCCTCAGACGCCTTTAATACCGATGCATTGCTATACGGCGGCGAGATAGAGGGCACTACGCTACTAGCCGATATGTTTAGGCTGGGGGCGGGCGTATCCTACGTCTACGGCAAGGTGACTAAAAATGCAGGAGGCCTAAAAGACGGCGACGCGCTGCCTAAGGTTTCGCCTCTAGCGTTTAAACTAAGTGCCGGCTTAGAAAAGCCCGACTGGTTCGTCAAAGCCGACTTCTACGCTAACGCGTCGCAAAACCGCGCGCAAAAAGGCTACGGCGACGTGGGCGGCATGGACCTGGGCAAGAGCGATAGCTTTTGGACGCTGGGGCTAAGCGCGGGCTATAAATACAAAAATTATCAATTTTTGCTAGCGGCGGAAAACCTAAACGACGCCAAATACGCCTATCATAACTCAAAAGGCGGCTACGGCGGCGGTATCGCAGGCTACGAGACTATCCCCAACGGCACGAGGCTTTATGAGCCGGGCAGAAGCTTTTGGGCGAAATTTAAGGTGCATTTTTAGGGCGTAGCTCGGTTAAATTCGGTGCGGTTTTGGCTTTATGCTTTGTTTTTAAGCCGCTCCGAATTTTATGCTAACGTCAAATTTGACGCGCCAGGTTTTTATGGCTCTTGCCCGTTTTTGGGTTTGTAAATTTGCGTGCATTTTTGCCGCTTGACGATCAAATTTGAAGTTAAATTTAAACGAGGCGAGCTTGCCGCGCGGTACTTATCGCAAAATAGTCTAAAATTGACGGCTATAAACGACGACGCGGATGTAAATTTGAAAACGAAAGAATAGCAGATATATTTGGAAAAGCGGGAAATTTGGATAGAAATTTCGGGGAAAGCCCCCGAAATTTAAGCTCTTTTATTCTCCAAGCGATTTAAAACAGGTTTTAAAAACTCGTCAAATTCATCTTGCGTTAGCACTCTTTTGCCTAGTTTTTCCTTGCACTCTTTACCGAGCTCGCAAAGCACCTCGCGGTTTGCGATGCTTTGAGCCTTGCCGTGTCTTGCTAGCACCGTGTTTAGCTCGTGCTCCTCTGAGAAATTAACCAACTCGCGATCTGTTGCCATTTTAGCTCCTTTGCTAAGAATTTGTATGGTGATTATACAGTTTTAGGTTTAACGTACGGCTAAATTTGCGGGATAGGCGAGTGCGGCAGCATAAATGCGTTAAATTCGGTACTAAAAGCGGCGTCAAATTTGAGTAGTTAAATTTAATGCGCGGCTTTTTAAGCGGTAGCGTTAAATTTGCCGCTCGCCGCTACTCTATCCCGCCTAAAAGCGGCACGAATAAGCACTCGTCAAGCGCTTTTTGCGTTATCTCGCCGCGAGCGTCTTTTGTAAATTTGACGATAAACTGCTTGCCGTCTTTTTTGATAGGAGCTACTAAAATGCCGCCGTTTTTTAGCTGGTTAAAAAGCGTCTGCGATACTTGCTGTGCAGCCGCTGAAAGCAAGATCCTGTCGTATGGCGCATAGCTTTTCCAGCCGACGTTTCCGTCGTCAAAACGCACGTGGACGTTGTGGATTTTAAGCGCCTCAAAGCGTCTTTTGGCTTCGCTCGCAAGCTTTTCGATGCGTTCGACGCTAAAAACCCTGTGCGCCAAATGCGACAAAATAGCTGCCTGATAGCCGCTACCGCAGCCGATCTCTAGGGCATTGTCGATATCTTCGGCTTCGAGCGCTAGCGTCATTTTGGCTACCGTTAGAGGCGAGCTGATCCATTGATTGCCGCCGATGGGCTGAGCGTCTAGGCTGTACGCGTGGCGAGTGACGGGTGCAAAGATCTCGCGCGGAGTGTCGCAAAGTGCCTTGTAAAGCGAGGGCGTCAGAGTGAGTATATCGCCGATCTCATCGGCCATGTTTGCGCATTTTGATTTTTCTAGAGCGGTCATAAAAGCCCCAAATTTCGTTTGGTTTCAAGGATCAAATTTGAGTCAAATTTAGCCTCTTTCGCAAATTCGCCGCTCGGCAAAAATACGCCCGAAAACTCTAAATCAAGCGAGCTTGCGGCCACGACGTAGCAGCTGTTAGCAAGCGCTAAGGCCTTGCAAAGCGTAAGATATGCGTCCTCGCGCGCCTTGCCCCACATTGCGGGCGCGAGGATGATATCGCAGCCCTTTAGCTGCTGCCAAAGATGGGCAAATCTAAGCTCAAAGCAAATGAGAACGCCGATTTTTAACCCTTTAAAATCAAAAGGCTTTATCGCCGACTCGTCGCCTGAGGCGAAAATTTCATGCTCTAAATTTGGGCAAAAAAGTTTTGATTTATTTTGCGTGTAAAAGACGTTTTGGCTGTTTAGCAGGATAAATTCGTTGTAAATTTCGTTTTTTTGCGCCTGCGTGATTGAAATTTGTGCTAGACCTTTAGCGCGGTTTAGGCTCGTTAGATGAGTGAGACCGAGGAATTTATCGGGACTTAGCGCTTCTTGTAGCGCTTCAAAAAGTATGGCGTCGAAACTGCCGATCGAACCGCCGAGCATTGCTCGGTTTGCGCCGCTAAAAAATCCATCGAAATCATACCCGCTCACACATAGCTCGCTGGCTAAGATGACCGAGTTTCTGGGTGCGTCGGCGATTTTTTCTAGTAGTTCGTCCTGTCTTTGCTGGCAGGTTGGCGCAGTTAGGACGATAGGGCATAAATTTGGACTAAAAGTCGTCAAAACTGATGCTTCCTTTGCTATAGTTGGTCACTTTTGCCTCAAAGAAATTTGACTTTTGGTCGTTAAATTTAGCAAAATCATCGACCCATTTGATCGGATGAGGGACGTTGTAGCGGCGTTTTAGGCCGATCGCGACTAGGCGCTGATCGATGAGGTAGCGGATGTATTGCTCGATGATGTCGTCGGTAAAGCCCATGATCTGGTTTTGCGTGATGTATTTGCCCCATTTGATCTCAAGCTCGCCCGCGCGCTCGAACATATCGTAAATTTTAGCCTCGGTTTCAGGCGTGAAAAGATCCGGGCGCTCGGTGCGAACGCTGTTTATCATATTTTGGAAAAGTAGCAAATGCGTGATCTCGTCGCGCTGGATAAAGCGGATCATCTGCGCGCTGCCTAGCATTTTGCCCGCGCGAGCTAGAGCGTAGATCGCCGTAAAGCCGCTGTAAAAGTAAATGCCCTCTAAAATTTGATTTGCAACCATCGCAAGAAGTAGCTTTTCATCAGTCACTTCGCCCGCTAGTTCCTCGTAAACGCTTGAGATATAGTCGTTTTTCTCGCGTAGCACCTCGTCGTGCTTTTCCATCTCGTAGATCAGGTCGGTGTTGTCGCAGATGGCCTCGACCATGACGGCGTAGGACTTGGAGTGGTTGGCCTCCTCGTAGGCTTGGCGCGCTAGGCAGGCGTTGATCTCAGGTGCGGTGATGTATGGGTTGATGTTGTCGGCTAGGTTGTTGGTCTGGAAGCTATCCATCGAGATGAGCTGACTCCAGACTAGATCGTACATGCGTTTTTCGGCCTGAGTGAGGTTGTAGGCGTAGTCGCGCACGTCGTCGGTGGTGTCGACCTCTTTTGGAAACCACGTGTTAGCCTCCATCAGGTCCCAGAGCTTTAGCGCCCATTGATATTTTGCCTTGGTAAAATTTAAAATACCGTGCGGATTGCCGTTAAAAACGCGGCGATCGGTCAAATTTTCATTTGAGCTTGGATTGTAGATTCTTTTTCGGTTCATAATTTTTTCTTTATTCGGTAAATTTTCGGGGCTGATTTTAGCTAAAAATTTATTTAGATATCTTGAAGTAGACTATTTTATCGCGTTAAATTTGGCTTTACGGTTGCAGCTAAAATTAAAAAACCCGCGTCAAATTCGCGGGTTAAATTTAGCGCTTTAGCTCGATTGCGCGCTGGAGCATTTCGTTGCTAGTCGTTATGCTCTTGGCGTTAGCGTCGTAGGCTTTTTGCGTGACTATGACTTCCGTCAGAGCCTGCGCTAGATCGACGTTTGACTGCTCGAGCATGCTGCTAGCTAGTTTGGCGCCGTAGATGCTTTTGCCGCCTGCATCTTTGTAGAAAAATGCCGCGCCGGAATTCGCGCTTTGCGAATAGATATTATCGCCCATTTTTGCAAGTCCCTGCTCGTTTTGGAAGTGATAGAGAGCGACTTTGCCGACGGAGCGGACTTGGCCATTTGTAAACTGCGCCAAGATATTTCCAGAATCGTTGGTGTAATAATCCTTTAAAATACCCTCACGTACGCCGTCTTGCGCGATCGAGATACTTTTGGCTTGAGACGTGCTAGTGACGCCTGAGTAAATTTGGCCCGCAGCCACAGGAGTGCCGAAGTCTAGCTCGATTTGCGAGCCGTTATTATCTAGGGCGCTTAAAGTAGAGTTAACAAGCCTACCTTCGTAATCAAAATTTAGCTCGCCGTTAGTATTTGAGACCACTGCGCCGCTTGCGTCTTTTACGGTCGCCGCCGCATCCCAAACTGTACCGTTAGCGCCCTGAGGTACGCGTTTTGTTAGCGTTAGCTCAAGTTTATTTTTCGTACCGTCCGCATTTAAAAGCTCGGTTACGAATTTTTCTTGATTTGCCGCTTCTTTAGTCGTGTTTATTTTTGCTGTAAAATTTGGGGCGGTCGTTAGGTCAAAATCCCTTTCAAATTTCTGACTTATGCTCCAGTTGCCGTTTTCGTCGATCGGAGCGCTAAATTCAGCCGTTTTACCGTTCGCGTCGGTTGCCGTTACTATAACCATATCGCCTTTTCTAGGACGAGTTATCGCGGCGTCAGGCGTAACTCGTCCGCGTAAATTTATAGTTCTAGAAGCGTTATCTATGTTGCTCGTATAGGTAGCGGCGTCTACTGGCAAAGTAGCAGGCTCGGTTTTAAAAGACGAGTCGAGATTGCCTTTAAAAGTCACCTTCGACGTCGGTTTGGTCGGCAGATACAAAAACTCCGGTAGGCGAATCTTGCCCTGGGAGCCGATGTCGCCGACGTCAAGGTCTGTAGTATCGGCGCCTAGCGTGTAGGCCTGCGTGACGGCGGCTCGTCCGTTTACTCTACCGAAAGCCTCTATCGCGCCCTGACTTGGAGTTATCTGCGTTAGCTTATTTTGCGTGCCTAGGACGTAGTTGCCTTGATTTGTTACGAGATATCTTTCTTTATCTACGCCAAAGCTGCCGGCACGCGTGTAGTAGGTGCCAGAGCCGTTCGTTACACCGAAAAATCCCTTGCCACCGATCGCCATATCCAGGACGTTATCGGTTTTCATAAACGGACCTTGCTTATAAAAGCTAAGCGCCGTCGTCATGCCGGTGGCGCCGAGGCCGATTTGGTCCTGCGTCGGGTTATTGCCCGCGGCAAAGGATGTCTGATAAAAAATGCTCTTAAATTCGGGTATCGAAGCGGTAAAGCCGACGTTGTTTATGTTGGCGATGTTATGCGCCCACACGTCCATGCTAAATCCCTGCGTTCTCACGCCGCTAACGCCGTTATATAGGCTTCTTACCATGGATTTATCCTTTTGACGGCTCGGTAAATTCTTTGACTTTGTCGATGCTGACGTATTGTCCGCCGACCTTTACCTGTGCGACGCCATCGATAAATTTGACGCCCTCTACGAGATAGTTGCCTACGCCGCCGGTTTTGGCGCCGCCAGCGTGATCGACGTAGTTTATCTCTACCGAGTAGGTGCCTGCTTTTGCGTCGTTGCCTGCGCTATCCTTGCCGTCCCACTCAAAGGTATTGGCTCCGGCGCTAGCTTGGCCGAATTCTAGCTTTCTTACGAGTTTACCGGTGCCGTCTTTGATATTTATCGTGCCGCCTTTTGCCGCGCTTTCTAAAAATCCCGCAAATTTGACGCCCGAGCCTTCTTCTTTTACGATGCCGCTATCGCCGATTTTAGCCATCTTGCCTAGCACTCCGACGGCGTACATATTTGTGCTATTTTTTAGCTGGTCGGCTAGCTTTTGCATCATTTTGTTCGTATTTTCTTGCATTTCAAGCGAGGCTAGCTGGCTAGTTTGGGTTAGCATTTTTTCCGTATCCATCGGGCTTGTCGGATCTTGATACTGAAGCTCGGTTAAAAGAAGTTTCATAAAAGCGTCCTTGTCTAGCTGGGCGTTTGGATTGGTGCCTGCGGCCTTTTGTAGGGCGTCCGCCGATTTTTTGGCGGCTTGGTTGTTTACCGTGAAGTTATTGGTTTCTAGTCCGTTTGACATCTTTTATCCTTTAAATTTTTATATCTCAAGCAAATTTGATTCCAAATTTACACGTAGCGCGGAACGACGAGCTCTAAACGAGGCGCGGACGGTTCGCTTTGCTCAGCGTCGTTGGAGCTAAATTTGGAGCCTTTGTAGCTCTTTTGTCCTTGCTCTTTTTTAGGCTGATTTTGATCGCTAAAGTTCATCTCAAGCTCGGTAAAACCCATGTTTACGAGGCTGTTTTTAAACTCGGCCTGATTTTGTAAAAAGAGGTTCATCGTCTGCGTGTTGGAGTTGAAATTTATATGCAGATTATTGCCGCGATTTACCATCGTGATCTCGACTTCGCCCAAATTTAGTGGATTTAGCGTGATGTTAAAGCGCATGAAAGGCGATTTGTAGGCCGCGACCTGCTCTTTTAAATTTGAGCTAAAGTTATCAAATGTCTCGCGCACGGCTTGGAAATTCCTGCTTTGCGCCTTGGCGTTTGAGATGACATCTTTTACTATAGCGTTTAGTTCGTTATTTTCGCCGTTATCGCTTTGGGTCTCGGTTAAAATTTGCTCCTCGGCGCTCTCGCGCTCCGGAAATAGCAAATTTTGCAAATTTATCTTTTTAGAGTCTTGACCGAGCCCCGATTTTTCGCTTTTTGCGGCGGTTAAATTTAGCTCGCTTTCGGCTTTGAAGTTTGGCTTTTCGTCTTTTAAATTCGCCTCTTTCTCGTCCTCGTTTTTTACCGCTTCTTTTATGATTTTGGAGTTTTGAGCCAAATTTTGCGTATCTTGCGCTTTTGCGCCGATATCTTTTGGCCGGGCTTTATTTTGCTCTTCTTGCACGGCGGCTAGTAGCTTATTTAGCGTATCTTTTGGCTCTGATTCATTTGCGCTTATCGTCTCTTCGACCTTGTTTTTTAGCTCGCTAAAAGCGAAATTTTTCTTTGGCGTTACGGGTTCAAAGAAATCTTTTTTCGCCAAACTCGGAAACATCTCACCTAGCTCGTCCGCCTGAGCTTGCGTTACTTCGATATTTTCTAGACCTAAATTTAGCTTATTTGCGATCTCTATTAGCTCGTTTAGATTTTTAGCTCCTCGTAGCTCGTTTAGCGTCGTTTCGCTTGAGAGCGCTTTGGCCAGGCGGTTTTCAAAATTTGGAAATTTGCTGATTTTTTCGCCGCCGCTAAGCATCTCTAAAATTTGCAAAAGCTGCATAAAAGTCGCGTTTTCAAACAAATTTTCCGCCGCTTCTTCGCCTAAAATTTCTTTTACGTCCGTGCTTTGGATAGGCGCTTTTGTTTGCCCGTTTTGAGCCGTTTGGGCGGATAAATTTACGGCTTTTGCCATCTCTTTTAGATCTTTTTCGCTTAAATTTTCGCCCTTTTTAGCGGCCGCGTCTAGCACCATAGAGAGAAATGCGCCGTCTTCTTTGCCGCCTTTTTGCGCGTTTTTGCTCTGTTTTTTCACGCCGCCTTTGATGCTCGCGTCAAAGGACAAAATATCGTTTTGAGTAGTCTGCATAAAAACCCTTTAAATTTAACTTTCAAAAGGTATGCAAAAATCGTTCCTAATCGTTTCGTAGAAAAACTCGCCTCGTTTGAGGCGAGTTTGGGAGATTAAAATCGGAGATTAAAATTTATATTTAGCCGTTAGCGTCGCTCTAATGCCTTCGCCGTAGTAGCAATAATATCCGTCGCAACCGGAAAAATACTCTTTGTCGGTTAAGTTATTGACGTTTAGTCCCACGCTTAATTTTTTATACTCGTATTCCGCCATAGCGTCTAGCAGGGTATAAGAAGGGCTTTTATAGCCGCTTGCCGAGCCGTCCGGGATAGAGCTTACGTATCTAACGCCCGCGCCTACTTTTAGGCTTTGGTCGGCGGTTAGGCTAAATTTATACGTTATAAATGAAGAGAGCGTGTTTTTAGGTATTAGAGCCGTTTGAGTTACGATATCGCCGTTTACTCCGTCGTGAGTTTTTGCGCTAAAATAATGCGTATAGGCCGCGATCCAGTTTATATCGTCGGTTAAATTTACGTTCGAGCTTATTTCTACGCCTTTGGTTCGTTTTTTACCGGCTTGGCTTTGGATATATAGGCCCCCGACCATACCGCCCACCAGAGCGTTTTTCTCCTCTATATCAAAGTATGCAAGGCTAAATTCTCCGTCTATAAATTCTGGCAAGTATTTTACGCCCGTTTCGTATTGTCTGCCTTCGATAGGTTTGTATCCGACCGCGCTGTTGCTTCCTACGACGGGAGTAAAGCTTTGGGAGTAGTTAAAAAACGGCATCAACCCGATCGCGTCGAAGTTATACATTACGCCCGCTTGATAAGTGGTTTTGGATATTTCGTAGTTATTTTTCGTGCCTAGCGTATCGGAGTCCTCTTTTAGCTTGTCGCGTCTAACGGCGGCGTTTAGGATGAGGTTGTCAAAAAGCGTCGCTTGGTTGCTAAAATAAAAGCCCAGTTGCGACTGATCTACGTCGTATCTTGGGGCGCTACTAGGTCTAGCTACGCTTACTCTATCGCCGATAGTCCAAGGCGTCGTGCTAGAAAAGCCGTAAATTCCGTCCGCTTTTATTTTTCGGTAATCAAAGCCGAACGTGGCTAAATTTTTGATGTTTTCGCCTTGAAATTCATAGCTCAAGCGGTTGTCGAACGTATGAGACTTCACGTCCGCATCGACTAACGTAACGCCGAAACTGCCCACGTATAGCGTAGCGAGCTGCTCTTTGTCTTCTTTGTTAAATTTATAGCTCGACGCGAATTTTAAATTGTCCGTAAAATTATGCGTTAGCTCGTAGCCGGCCGTATACTGCTCTCTTTTTAAAAAGTCGCTGCTTGAGCTCGGATTTACGCCGCGAGATACTTTCGTTACGTTCGGATAGGGATAAAACGCCGTCACGCCCGTGCCGTTATCTTTGGTATAGCTTGAAAGTAGCGTCAGCGTCGTTTCGTCGCCGAGCAAAAACAGCAAAGACGGAGCGATATAATAGTGTTCGTTGTGCGTAAAATCGACGTCGCCGTGTTTTTTCTCGTAATTTCCGACTAAGCGAAATTTGACCCTATCGGTAAAAAGCTCGTCGCTCGCGTCAAAGAAAATTCCGCGTTGATTTTTGTTACCGATCTTAAATCCGACCTCGGCAAAAGGCTTAGCCGTCGGACGCTTGCTGACTAAATTTATAACTCCGCCCGCGCTTGAGGCGCCGTATAAAAGCGAATTCGCGCCCTTTACGACCTCGATACTTTCAAGCCCGTAGATATCGTGCTGAGCGCCTAAATATCCGCCTTTGTAAGGCGTAGAACCGTCAAGCGTAACCGTCGCGTTAAAGCCCCTTAGCTTTAGCCAATCGGTCGTATCCAGATCCGTTCCGTAGGGATTTATGAAGCCCGCTTCGTATTTAACGGCATTATCGAGTTGGCTTGCGCCTTGTTCGGAAATTTTATCTTGCGTTATCGCAGTAGTGGTTCCGGGCTGCATAAAGTCGATTTTTCCGCTGCCTTTGGCTACAGAGCCCACGACGCTTACTTCTTCGAGAGCTACGCTATCGGCGCCCAAAGCGGCGACCGCGCTCAAACTTAAGGCTAAACCCAGCCTAAAACTATTTTTCATTTTGTCTCCTTTTAAAGTTTATTTTAATTTTCTGGCCGCCGATACGAAATAGGCGCTTCCGATAATGGTAGCGACGAGCCCCGAAGGTATCTCGTAAGGAAAAATAAGCGTCCTGCCTAAAAAGTCGGCCGTTACCATCAATATCCCGCCGATAACAGACGCGGTTACGATTTGCAAGCGCGGCTTGCGAAAGCCCAAAAACGACGCTATATGCGGCGCTAGCAAGCCAACGAAACTAACCGGGCCTATGTTAAGAGCCGCTAACGCGCTTATGCCCGCGCAAAATAAAAACAGTATCGTTCGGTATCCCGGGACGTTTACTCCCAAGCTCGAAGCGGTCGCGTCGCCTAAATTTAAAAGCTCGATTTGCCTGGAATAATAAAGCGCGAATAAAACGCTAGCTACCGCCGCGATAAATAGAGCAGCAGCCCACGCTGTCGTAACCGAATAGGTACTCCCCGACGCGTAGCTCATAAAGTTATAAATCCTGCTATCTCCCATCGCGAGCAAAATTTTCTCTACTGAGCTAACAAACGCCATTATAGCTATGCCCGTTAAAATCACCTTGTGCGGCGACATTTCGTTTTTGTAGTTTACGGCTACGGTAAAGCAAAGCATGGCGCAAGCGCCGGCGATACCTAGCGGCACGGTCAAAAACGGCGCTAAAAACATAGCCGCCAATACGCCAAGGCTCACGCCGGAATTTATCCCCAAAAGCTCGGGAGAAGCCATTTGATTTTTGCTTAGACGCTGTAAAACCGTTCCCGCGACGCCCAGTATCACGCCGCTAAAAAGTGCGGCCGCTACTCGGTTTATACGCACGCTTAGTATCTCTTGGCTAAAATTTCCGACCCCGAAAAATAGCGAAAACAAGCAGGCCGCGACCAAAACGGCTAAAATAACGGGCAATACGAAAGCGGCGTTTGCTTTTACTGCCGAGCCCGCGACGCCGTCTTTTGAGGATACTTCGTTTTTATGGACGCCGCGTATTATCAGCCATAAAAGCAAAGGCGCGCCTAAAAACGCGCTTATGCCTCCTGCCGGTAAATTTACGCCCGTTAAATTTAAAATCACGATCAAAATTTCGTCCGTAACGCCCAAAAGCAACCCGCCGCACAAGCCGCAGCAAATTAGCTTTTTTGCGAAATTATCGAATTTAAATCTATCTGCTAGCGTATAAGCCCCAAGCCCTACGAATGCGATGATGCCGACGAAAGCTACCGTCAAAGCGGTGAGATAAGCGGCTATCAAAAGCCCCGTCGCGCGTATTAAATTTACGTTTACGCCAAGAGCCTTGCAAGCGCTATCGCCCAAAACAAAAAGGTGAAACGAGCGAGAAAAATATAAAATAGCCGCTAAAGCCGGCAAAAAATAAACTAGCATGGAGTAAAAATTAAACGCGCCGTCTTGCGCCAAATCCCCGCTCATCCAAACCGCGACGAAAAAACTCTCTTCTTGAAAAAAGAGCATTAAAAGCGAGGTCAAAGATCCGAAAAATAAACCGATTATAAGTCCCGATAGCGTCGTGGTAAATACCGAAAATCCGCGCCCCGAAGATAATGCGAAAAGTATCGCTAGCGCCGCGACCGCGCCGACGAAAGAGCTCGCGACGGTGCTAAGTCCCAGATGCGGAAAGAAAAGAGCGCCCGCTAGCATAAAAAATCCCGCGCCGCTACCTACTCCGAGCGTACTATCGCTTGCTAGCGGGTTATGCGTTATTTGCGCCATCAAAGCCGTAGCCGTAGATAAAAACAGTCCGCTTAAAAACGCGACGCCTATTCGCGGCAAAATATAATTTAAAACGACTAAATTTTTGACGTTTTGGCCGAAATCTTCCAGTAAAATCGCCTGCGAGGCGACTGCGGCGATACCCAAAACGACGAAACCGACCGAAAAAATCGTAAGTAATTTTTTCATTTTCGGGGATCTTGATTTAGGTTTTGAGCCAGCTGCGTAGCAAAGCGCCGCATGCTTAAAATCGAGCCCGCGCTCCAAATCGGACTCGTCTGAATACTATTTTCAAAAAACCCTAGAGCTCGAAACAGCCCGTTAAATTTAAGCTCGCGCTTAATATCGAGCGGATTTGGTTCGACGATAACGAGTCGCGAGTTTTTAGGAAGCTTAAAAAGCGAAGTGATCGGCACCGTGGCTATACCCCACAAATTAAACGTAAATTCTTTAGGCGAGGCGTTTTTTAGCCCCATTTTTTTCAGGCTTACTCCGTATATGCTGTTTTCTCCGTAAATTCTCAAATGCTTGCTGTCTATAAACTGGATCGTCGCGATAGGTTCGTTTGAAAAACGCGCGAGCTCGGCGCGTAAATTTTTAAAAAATTCTTCGTTTTCTCGTATGAGATTTTGTGCTTCTTTTTCTCTTTTTGCGATTTTGGCGATACGATGCGTCGCGTCCAAAATATTTTCGTATAAATCCCCTTCTTTATACGCGTCTATGACCTCTACTCGCGCGTATTGGGCTAGGGCGTTTTTGTTAAATTCAAAAAAGGACGGAATGATGATAAAATCGGGCTTTAGCTTGATTAGCGCTTCTAGATTGGGCTGCATTCTAAGCCCTAGATCGACCGCGTTTTCTACGCTTGGTTCTTTGACCCAAATTTCATAGTTTCTTTTATCTCCGATAGCCGCTACGTCGTATCCGATAGACCTCAATATCTCCGCCGCCGTCCAATCTACCGCTACGATTTTAGGGCTTAAATTTTCCGTTTCTTGGGGTAAATTTCGAGCGATTAAGGCGGTTAAAGTAAAAATAAATACGAAAAAAGCGCGCATCAAAAAACCGCCGCTAGTCGGTTTTGGGTAGGATGAGGAACGATGCTCGCCTTTACGCCGTAAATTTGCGCCAGGCGCTCGCTGTTCATTATCTCTTTTGCATCGGCGTTAAAGATCACCTCGCCCTTTTTCAAGGCTATGAGATAATCGCAATACGTAGCGGCTAAATTTATATCGTGAATAACGATAATAACGCCTTTTTTGAGCTCTTTGCCCAGCCTGGAAATAAGTTGCATAACCTCGATCTGAAAAGAGATATCAAGCGGAGCCAAAGGCTCGTCTAAAAGCAAAAAATCGCTTTGTTGAGCCAGCAGCATCGCCAAAAACAACCTAGAACGCTCGCCGCCGGATAAGGTGCGCACCTCTTGGTCTTTAAATTTAAGCGTTCCGGTCGTCTCCAAAGCCTCCAAAACTATGCGTTCGTCGTTTTTTTCGTCGCGCAAAAAGCCGCTTTGATGAGCGTATCTGCCCATCGATACGAGCTCAAATCCGCTAACGTCGGCCGCATCGGGTAAATTTTGCGGTAAATACGCGAGCTTTTTGGCAAAATCTTTGGCGCGATATTCTTTGATATTTTTATCCAGCAAAAGCACTTGCCCGGAATATTTTTTTTGCTGATTGGCTAAAATTTTAATAAGAGAAGATTTTCCCGAGCCGTTATGTCCGATGAGTCCGTAAATTTTACCGCTTTTGAATTCTAAATTTATTTGATTTAGTATCGTTTTGTTTGAGATTTTAAAGCCGACGTTTCGGGTTTTCAACATAAATTTACCTTAGGGCATTTAATTGATATTAAATATTATAACCGTATAAAGCTAAATGTTAGATTAAATTTCGGTTATAAATTTTTTTTTAGCAAGTTTTGGGTATAATCGGTCTCTTATCAAAACGCGTATATCCGCGCTTTAAAAGTTTAAAACGGAGAAAAATTTGGAAAAGATACGAAACATCGCCGTCATCGCTCACGTCGATCACGGCAAAACTACGATGGTTGACGAGCTTTTGAAACAATCGGGTACTTTTAACGAGCACCAAGCCGTCGGCGAACGCGTGATGGATAGCAACGATATCGAGCGCGAGCGCGGCATCACGATCCTCTCGAAAAACACCGCGATCCGCTACAAAGACACCAAAATCAACATCATCGACACCCCGGGCCACGCCGATTTTGGCGGCGAGGTAGAGCGCGTGCTAAAGATGGTCGACGGCGTTTTGCTACTCGTAGACGCGCAAGAAGGCGTAATGCCACAAACTAAATTCGTCGTGAAAAAGGCGCTCTCGCTCGGCCTTCGCCCGATCGTCGTCGTAAATAAAATCGACAAACCCGCAGCCGATCCCGATCGCGTGATAAACGAGATTTTCGACCTTTTCGTAGCGCTTGAGGCAAACGACGAGCAGCTAGAGTTCCCGGTCGTTTATGCAGCAGCTAGAAACGGCTACGCGAAGCTAAATTTGGCCGACGAAAACGTAAATATGCAGCCGCTTTTCGAGACGATCCTGTCTCACGTTCCAGCTCCTAGCGGCGATATAAATAATCCTTTGCAGCTTCAGGTTTTCACGCTTGATTACGACAACTACGTCGGTAAAATCGGCATCGCGCGCATCTTTAATGGTAAAATTTCTAAAAACCAAAACGTGATGCTCGCTAAAGCCGACGGCACGAAAACTACGGGCAGAATTTCAAAACTCATCGGCTTTTTGGGTCTTGAGCGCCGCGACATCGACGAGGCGCAAGTGGGCGATATCGTAGCGATAGCGGGCTTTGAGGCGCTGGACGTCGGCGATAGCGTTGTAGATCCAAACTCCCCTATGCCGCTTGATCCGCTAAAAATCGAGGAGCCTACGCTTAGCGTCGTATTTAGCGTAAACGATAGTCCGCTAGCGGGCACCGAGGGCAAGCACGTAACCTCAAACAAACTCGACGAACGTCTAGCTAGCGAGATGAAAACCAATATCGCGATGCGCTACGAAAACATCGGCGAGGGTAAATTTAAGGTTAGCGGCCGCGGCGAGCTGCAAATCACGATTTTGGCCGAAAATATGCGCCGAGAGGGCTTTGAGTTTTGTCTCGGGCGTCCGGAAGTCATCATCAAAGAGATCGAGGGCGTACGCTGCGAGCCGTTTGAGCTACTAGTATGCGACGTGCCGGACGAGTTTAGCGGCACCGTGATCGAAAAACTCGGACGTAGAAAGGCCGAGATGGTCGCGATGAACCCGACCGGCGACGGACAGACGAGGATCGAGTTTGAGATCCCTGCGCGCGGTCTCATCGGCTTTAGGAGCCAGTTTTTGACCGATACGAAAGGCGAGGGCATCATGAACCATAGCTTCCTTGAGTTTCGCCCGCTCATCGGTAGCGTCGAGCACCGCAGCAACGGCGCTCTAGTGTCGATGGAAAACGGCGTAACGCTAGCATATAGCCTCTGGAATCTGCAAGATCGCGGCATCCTTTTCGTTGATCCGCAGACTAAGACCTACGTGGGTATGATCATCGGCGAGCACAGCCGTCCAAACGATCTGGACGTAAACCCGATCAAAGGCAAAAACCTAACCAACGTACGCGCTAGCGGCTCTGACGACGCTATCAAGCTCGTACCGCCTAGAAAGCTAAGCCTTGAGCGCGCTCTGGAGTGGATCGAGGAGGATGAGCTAGTCGAAGTCACGCCGACAAACATACGCGTACGCAAACGCTATCTAGATCCT
>NZ_CALHXD010000009.1 GCF_938040115.1 uncultured Campylobacter sp.
GAGTGGCGAGACGCGGCGCCAGCGCCCGTGCTGATAACCATCGGAAAAACGCCCAGGGTAAACGCGAGCGAGGTCATGACGATCGGGCGGAAGCGAAGCCTTGCCGCATTAACGGCCGCGTCAAATACGCTCTTGCCCGCTAGCCTTTCTTGCATCGCAAATTCGACGATAAGGATCGCGTTTTTAGCCGATAGACCGATGAGAAGCAGTAGTCCGATCTGGAAATAGATATCGTTTGTTAGTCCTCTAGCCCAAACGGCGACTAGCGAGCCGAAAACCGCAAACGGAACGGCCGTGATAACGGCTAGTGGGATTAGCCAGCGCTCATACTGCGCCGCTAGGATCAAAAATACGAAAATCATACCGAAGATAAACGCCGTAGAGCCCGTGCCTTGCGAGCTAACCTCCTGATAGGCCGTGCCCGCCCAGCTGATGGAGTATTCTTCCATATTTAGCGTTTGTTCGACTACCTCTTGTATCGCTTTTATCGCGTCTCCCGACGTGTAGCCCGGTTTTGGGTCGCCTTGGATCTTAGCCGCAGGGAAAAGATTAAATCTATCTACGATATCCGGACCCAAAATTCTAGTTAGAGTTGCGACGGAGTTTAGCGGTATCATCTCGCCGCCTTTTGAGCGGACGTAAATTTTACGTAAGTCTTCGGGATTGTTTCTAAATCGGTCCTCGCCTCTGGCATAGACGCGGTAGGATTTGCCAAAAAGGCTAAAGTCGTTGATATAGTAAGAGCCGAAAGTCGAGCCTATCGCGCTAAAAATTTCGCTCTCGCTCACGCCGAACATCTGGGCTTTTTGCCTATCGACGTCGATTTTAAACTGGCGGTAATTAGTCTCTAGCGTAGAGCGCACGCTGGTTAGATCCGGGCGAGCGTTTGCGGCGGCGACTACTTTTTTTACATCCTCTTCGATCTGGGAGTAGCTTTTGCCGCTTTTATTTTGTAGATACATCTCAAAGCCGCCGGTCATAGATAAACCCATGATAGGCGGGACGTTTACGACAAAGCTCATCGACTCCTTCGAGCCCCAAAGCATACCGTTAAAAGGCCCGGTTAGCGCGTCTGCTTGACTACCCGGCGTTTTTCTCTGGCTCCAATCTTTTAGCTTGATAAAGCTGATGGCAGAGTTTTCTCTAAGCGCGCCCGCAAGCATATCGTATCCGGCAAAACCCATCGTAAATTCGACGTTTGGATTGCTTAGAACCATGTTGCTGATAGTTTTTACCTCTTCTTTGGTTTTTAGCATATTGCTTGACGGCGGTAACGAAGTGATAACCATCAGCACGCCCTTATCTTCGGACGGTACGAGGCCGCTAGGGACTTTTTTAAACAGCTCGAAAGTCGCAAAGCCCATAACGCCTATCAAAATAAGGCTGATTATCACGTGACGAAGTACCTTTGCAACGCCTGCGGTAAAAATTTTCGTACTCCAGTCGAAAAAGTCGTTAAATTTCTGCACGAACCAAAACGGTTTGCTCTCTTGTTTTTTTAGCATAACGCCGCAAAGCGCAGGAGTAAGCGTAAGCGCGACGAAGCCCGAGATACAAACCGAAGTAACCAGAGTGAGCGCGAACTGGCGCTGGATCACGCCGACAAAACCCTCCATAAAAGAAACGGGGATAAAAACGGCCGATAAAACAAGCACGATCGAGATGACCGGGGTTTGTACCTCCTCCATCGCTTTATAGGTCGCTTCTTTGACGGTGATGTCTTTTTCCTCGTGTAAAATTCTCTCCACGTTTTCGATAACGATGATAGCGTCGTCCACGACGATACCGATAGCAAGGATGAGCGCGAAAAGGGTGATTAAATTTATACTAAATCCCATCGCGTACAGTCCGCCAAAGGTGCCGATGATGGACACGGGAACGGCTAGCATCGGGATGATAGTCGCGCGGAAGCTCTTTAAAAACATATACATAACGATGATAACTAAGATCATCGCCTCGATAAAGGTTTTTACGACCTCATGGATAGAGACTTCGATAAATTCGGTCGGGTTATATGCGACCGTGTGTTTAAAGCCCGCAGGGAAATTTTTACTTAGCTCGTCTAGCTTTGCGTTTACCGCTTGTGCCGTGGCTAGGGCGTTAGCGTCGTTTTGCATAAAGATTAGAAGCGGGATGGCGTCTTGGCCGTTTAGCATCGCGTCTGATGCGTAGCTAGCCGCTCCTAGCTCCACGGTCGCTACGTCTTTTAGTTTTAGCACGGCTCCGTCGGCGCTTTTGATGATTATATCGCCAAACTGCGCGGCATTTTTGAGTCGTCCGCCCGTGCGAACGGAGTAAACGTAAGGATTATCCCCATCCGATGGCTGTTCGCCTATTTTACCCGCGGCGTATTGACTATTTTGGATTTTTACTTGGGCGATTACGTCGCTAGGAGTTAGCTTGTAGTAGGCGAGCAAATCGGGCTTTAGCCAAATTCGCATCGAGTACTCTTTGCTACCGATTAGCACGGTATCGCCCACGCCGTTAACCCTTTTGATCTCGTCTGCGATGTTTAAATTTACGTAGTTATATAGCTCGACTAAGTCCATGTTTGAACTCGTAAAGCCGACTACCTCTAGGATCGAGCCGCTACGTTCGCGCACGGTTACGCCCATGTTTTGCACCTCTTGAGGCAGTCTTGAGAGCGCGGCTTGGACGCGGTTGTTTACGTCGATCGTGGCTTGTTTGGCTGAGGTGCCGATTTTAAAATAAACGTTGATATTTAGCGAGCCGCTCGAGCTTGAGGTGCTTTGCATGTAGAGCATATTTTCTACGCCGTTTATCTGATCTTCTATAGCGCTAGCTACGGAGTCTGCGATAGTTTGGGCGTCAGCGCCCGTGTAGGTGGCGCTAACGGAGATTTGAGGCGGGGTTAGTTTCGGATACTCCTCGATAGGAAGCCCCTTTATCGCCATCGCGCCCGCGATAACTATGATGATAGATACGACGGTGGCAAATATCGGGCGGTCAATGAAAAACTTAGAAAACATCACTTGACCTTTTCTTGCTCGGCCTTAGGCTCTAAATTTACGCCCTTGCCAAAGCTTTCGGTTAGATCCTTATCTATCTCTACGGGTGCGCCTACGCGGATTTTTAGGAAGTTATTTAAGATGATTTTATCATTTTCGTTTAGCCCCTGGCTAACGACTGCGGCGTCTTTCGTCTGGTAGGTTACCTTTACGTCTTTTGAGGCTACTTTGCCGTCCTCTACGACTAGTACGTAGGTCTTGACGTCGGTTTGCTGGAGCGCTAGTTGAGGGATTTTAAAGCCGTCTTTTTGATAAAATCCTCCCATCGTCACGTGGCCGAACATTCCCGGTAGCAGCTTGCCCTCGTCGTTGTTAAATTCAGCCTTGGCTAAAACGCTGCCCATGTTCGTATTTACGACGTTATCGATAAAATTTACCTTACCGTCAAATTCGCTAGGGCCTACTTTTAGCACGGCGTCCGAGTTTGTCTGTACCCAGAGGCTGCTTTCTTGCATTTTGACACGGTTTAAGTTATCTACGTCGGAGATATGGAAGTGCGCCTCGATCGGATTGATTTTGGTTAGGCGCACTAGCTGGGTCGTGTTTGCTACGACTAGCGATCCCACGTCTACGAGATTATCGCCCAAGACGCCGTCAAAAGGCGCGGCGATGCTCGTGTAACCTAGATCTATTTTCGCGCTTTTGGCGCTGGCTTTGGCACTTAGTAAATTTGCGTTTGCGATTTCGAGCGCCGAAACGGCCGCGTCGTACTCTTTTTGCGAAACGGCATTTTTCTTATATAAATTTGAGATTCTGTTAAATTCGGTTTGAGCGTTTTTTAAATTTGCGTTTGCTACGCCGATAGCGGCTTCAAGCGCGTCGTAGCTTGCTTGGTATTTTTCCGGATCTATCAAAAACAGCTTATCACCGGCTTTTACGTTGTCGCCGGGCTTGAAAAATTGCTTGATTATTGTGCCGCTTACTTTAGGATAGACGATGACGTCTTGCTGGCTCGTTAGAGTCGCGGCGTAGTCAAAGCTGATCGGTACGTCTGATTTTTTAGCTACGAATACGTCGACCTTTGAGGGCGGCATTTGTCGTTGTTGCCCGGCTGTCGCGGCGTCTTTTTTGTCATTACCGTCAAAACATGCCGTAAAAAGTAGCGATGCTAATAATAAAACCGAGATATTTTTAAAATTTCTCATAAATTTACCTTTTGTTTCGGAGATTATTTTAAATTTAGCGTTTGTAATGTATGTTACAAAACAAGTAGATAATTTTACTATTATTTTCTCGATAAGTCAAATTTAAGTCGTTAAATTTAGCGTTTTTTGATGCCGTGTAAAAATATATTTATGCTCGTTTTTACGTGCTCTTCGCGCTCTTTTTCGTTTAGCGCTATGTCCTCGTTTAGCAAAATCGCATTATAATGATAAGGCTCCCTGACGACCGCGGCAAACGCCTTAGCCGCTACGTAAGGCGAGATGTCGGGATTTAGCTGTTTTTTTATATCTTCGCGCTCGAAAAAATCTATCAAAACTTTATCGAATTTACTTAAAATTTGCTCCAAAAACGCCTTGCCGAGCATGCCGTCGTTTTTTGCGCCCTCGCTCATCATAACTCTTGAAATTAGCGTCGTTTCTTTGTCGCAGATTATGTCGAAAAATATTGCGGCGAATTTGATTAAAAAATCCTCCAATTTATGCGATAAACTGAGATCGATTTTCTCGTCTATCTGCGTTCTAAAGTCGTCAAATCCGCGTTCTACGATGGCGCGAAAAAGACCTTCCTTGTTTTCAAAAAATTTATAAACGCTAGCCAGCGACCCGCCGCTTTTTTTGATTATATCCGTTAGACTCGTGTTTTCATAGCCTTTTTCGAGGAAAATTTCAAGTCCGGCTTGGATGAATTTCTCTTTTCTCTCGGCGCTTCGTTTCGTCGGTTTCGTATTCATTTTTCTAGCCCTCAAATTTCAAAAAAATCTTAAAATATGATTATACTATAAAAAAATAATTTTTTACTCACTTGGATGGGCAAAAATCGTCCGTCTCTTAACATTTATCTTTTCTTTGTTATCCGCTGCGTAGGCGGAGATTTCTATCTTCGTCGTTTGCTCGCCAGTCTTGGCAAATGCCGATTTAGGCGCGCTTAGTACGACTACGATCTTCTTTTTTTCGCCCGCTTTTAGAGGGATTTGATCCCTTGGGCGCTCGATTTTTATCGGCGCTTTAGCTTTGTCCGCGCTAATGTCAAAATAAAACTCATGCGCCTGCGCGTCGGTGTTTTCAAACAAAAACACGTAAGCGTTTTCGATTTCGCCGCTTTTATTTATCTTATACAGCTCACTCGTGCGGTTGATATTTAGCAGCATGCTCTCTTTTTTGGCGCTCATTAGCGTTAGCGCGGTTGCGGCGATAGCGATGATGGCGCAGTAACCGATGGTTTTAAAGCGCAAATACCGCACTTTTTGCTTGGTTTTTAGCGAATTTGAGCTTGTCCAGCTAATTAGACTAGGCAAATTTAGCCCCGACATCGTTTTTGTACAGGCATCCACGCACTCCAGGCAATTTATGCACTCTAGCTGCATGCCTTTTCTGATGTCGATGTGCGTCGGGCAAATTTTCACGCAGGCCTCGCAGCCCGTGCATTCGTTTTGCGGATCGGGCGGTTTTTTCCAGAGTTTGGTTTGCCCGTCGTAAATTTTACCGCCGCGCGTCTCGTCGTATATGACCTGCACGCTGTCGCTATCGATCATCACGGACTGCACTCTGGCGTATGGGCAAACGTAAATGCAAAAGTTTTCGCCCAAAAACGCGACGTCAAATATCAAAAACGCCGCGATAACAAGCCAAGCTCCGAGTAAAATTTTATGTTCGGCGGGATTTGAAATTTGAGCGAAAAAGTCCTGCGGCGGGACAAAAAACCAGAGAAAATTCGCCGCTGCGATAAAGGCCAAAACGCTCCAGATCGCGACAGCTAGCGCGTTTTTGACGCCGCCCTCAGCCTGCGTTTGTTTATTTGAGACACTCTTGCGGATTTTTAAAATTTTAGTTTGTATAAGGTCGCGGTAAATCACGCGAAATATCGTCTGCGGACAGCTCCAGCCGCACCAGACGCGGCCGCCTAAATTCGTCATAAAAAATATAAAAATAAAAAAAATGATGAGCACGAAAGGCATCAAAAACAGCTCTTGGACGTTAAATTTGGCAAAAAACAGATGCAGCTCGCTGCGCTCAAAGCTTAATAGGAAAAATTGATTTCCGCCGATAGTTATAAAAGGCAAAACAAGCGCGGTACAGGTTATCAAGATGTAGGCTATATAGCGTTTGCTAGCAAATTTGAAATAATTTTTATACTCTTCTTTGGTCATTATTTTTCCTAATTGCAAAATAGCGAGATTATAAGATTAATGCCTTAATCGCGTATTAAAATCCTTAATTACATATTTTCTCTAATCCGCATTTTTGACGGCTGGCAAAGCTTAAATTTATCAAATTTAAACTATAATCGCCGTCTATTTTAATTGAAAGGTGGTGAGGACGTTGCCTGGTATTAAGGTACATCCTAACGAGTCTTTTGACGAAGCTTACAGAAAGTTCAAAAAGCAAACCGACAGGAACCTTGTCGTGACTGAAGTTCGCGCAAGACGCTTTTTCGAGCCTATGACCGAGATCCGCAAAAAACAAAAAATCGCGGCTCGCAAGAAAATGCTTAAACGTCTATATATGCTTAGACGCTACGAGTCAAAGCTCTAACCAAAAGGGTCGCTTCGGCGGCCTTTTCTTTTTTCAAACACCCGTTTAACTCGCATCAAAGCCAAAATTTGCCATAATCTACGCCAAATTTAACGATCAAAGGAAAAATATGTCCAAAGTGCCCGTGAGCGAGGCCGCGGAAATCTTAGGCGTAACCAAGGAAGCCGTCTACAACCGCATTCGTCGCGGAACGCTAAAGACCTTTGAAAAAGACGGCGTAAAATACGTGGTTTTAGAAGGCTACGAGCCCCAAACCGCACCCAAATCAGCGCCCAAAACTTCGAAATCCGCTAAAAGCTCGGAGTCAAAAAAAGTGGCGAAAGCCGGCGAATTTGACGTGAATCAATTTCTACTCTCGCAAATTAGCGAACTAAAAGAACAAAATCAAAATTTGCAAGCCGATAAAGAGAGGCTTTTTCGCGAAAAAGAGCAAATTTTGCTAAACAATAAAACCGAAATAGCTCAAATTTACCGCGAAAGAGACGAGAAACTAAGAGGATTTTTAAGTATGCTCGAGCGTCCGCTGCTAGCTCGCCAAAACGGCGAATACGTAGCCCCCATCGACGTAGAATTTGTCGAGAGTAAACCTGAGAATGAGGGCAAATGGACGAGCTTGGCCGAGTTTTTAAAATCGCAAAATTTAAGCGGCAAGAGTCTTAAAAAAACGCAAAATAAAATCATAAAAAACATCGGAAAATCAAAATTTATCAAATTTAAAAAAGGCGTGATAATGGTAAAAAGCAAGAAAATTTCAAAGGAGCTAGATAAAAAATGAGAGTTTTTAAAGGCATAAAAAAAGTAGCCAGCTATGCTGCTGTGGGCGGCTTTGGCGCGGTCGTGATAGCAGGGCTGGTTGGCTGCGGCAGCAACGATAACGGAGGAGAAAGTAGCGCGCTAAACGAAGCGGCGCAAAAAACGGGAGCGTTCGTCATCATCGAGGAGACTGCGCCGGGAAAATATAAAGTCCTAGAGGAGTACCCAAGCAGCGAAACGCGCGTCGTGCTAAAGGATATCAACGGCACCGAGCGCGTGCTGAGCAAAGAGGAGATGGACAAGCTAATCGCCGAGGAAAACGCTAAAATCGACGCCGGAACGTCGAATTTAACCGGCTCAAACACTCAAAACGCGCAACTTTCAAGCGGCGGTATGAGCCTTGGCGAGACGCTTCTAGCCTCGGCTGCGGGCGCGATCATCGGTAGCTGGATCGGCAACAAGCTATTTAACAACCCGGGCTATCAGTCGCAGCGCCAAAGCGCGTATAAAAACCCAAGCGCGTATTCAAGGAGCGTCGATAGCTTTAACAAAGCCAAAGCCACGAGCTCGGCAGGTAAGCCTAGCGGCGGAAAAAGCGGATTTTTCGGCGGATCAAGTAGCTCAAGCTCGAGCTCAAGTTCAAGTTCAAGTTTTGGAGGTTAATCATGATAAATTTAAAAAAAATCAGCCCGCTAAATAACGAATTTTTAAGCGAAATCGGCTTTACGTGGCATACGGATCCAGACGGCAGCGACTACGTAGCAGACGAGCTAGTAGAGGTGAGCGAGGCGCAGGCCGAGGCCTACTATAATGCCGCAAACGAGCTATACGATATGTTCGTCGCAGCCGCCCAACACGTCATCGACAACAACCTCTACCACGAGGTCGGCATCCCGTTTAACCTCGTGGATCTTGTGCGCGAAAGCTGGGAAAACGACGTGCACTGGCACCTCTACGGTAGATTTGATTTAGCCGGCGGGCTGGATGGCAAGCCGATAAAACTGATCGAATTTAACGCCGACACTCCGACGGCCGTGTTTGAGACGGCGATCATCCAGTGGGCGGCGCTCAAATTTAACCGCATGGACGAGAGCGCGCAGTTTAACGACCTTTATGACGCGCTAAAACAAAATTTCAAACGCCTAGTGACGCTAGATGAGGAGACGGAGAGCTTTAACGAGCACTATGAGGGCTGGAAAATTTTATTTAGCTCTGTGGCTGGCAGCAGCGAGGATGAGCAGACCGTGAAGCTACTGCAGTACATCGCCGAGGAGGCGGGCTTTCACACGGCGTTTGCTTACGCCCACGAGGTCGTATTTAACGACGAGGAGGGCGTGTTTTTTGACGGCGAAAACTACGAGTATTGGTTTAAGCTCGTGCCGTGGGAGGACATCGCCGTAGAGGAAGGCGAGCTAGCCATCATCCTAAAAAACATCGTCCAAAATCAAAAAGCCATCATCCTAAATCCCGCATACACGCTGCTTTTCCAAAGCAAAGGCATCTTGAAAATTTTATGGGACCTATATCCGAATCACCCGCTCTTGCTGCAAGCTAGCGACAAGCCGATCGCGGGCAAAAAATGCGTGAAAAAGCCGGTTTTCGGCCGAGAGGGCGCAAACGTGAGCGTGATTGAGGCCGACGGCAGCATTAGCTCGCAAAACGGCGGCGACTACGGTCAAAATCGCGCGATCTATCAGGAATTTTACGAATTTAACAAAGACGCCGCCAATAATAGCTACCAAGCGGGCGTGTTTTTCGCCTACGAGGCGTGCGCGCTGGGATATCGCAGGGGCGGCGAAATTTTAGATAACTACTCCAAATTTGTGGGGCATTTTATCAAATAAGGACGCAAAATGAAAATAGTATGCCTCGATGCCGCGACGCTTGGAAGCGACGTAAATTTGGACATTTTTAAGCAGTTTGGAGAGTTTGTTAGCTTTGAGACGACCGCCGCAAACGAGCGCGTAGAGCGACTAAAAGGCGCGGATGTCGTCATCACGAACAAAGTCGTCATCGACAAAGCCGTGATGGACGCGTCAAATTTAAAGCTGATCTGCATCAGCGCGACAGGCATGAACAACGTCGATCTCGCGCACGCCGCAGCAAAAGGCATCGCGGTAAAAAACGTCGCGGGCTACTCGACGGCCAGCGTCGTGCAGCATACGTTTGCTTGCCTTTTTGCGCTGACTAATCGCATCAAATTTTACGATAACTACGCGCAAAGCGGCGAGTGGGCAAAGAGCGAAATTTTTACGAATCTAGACCGTAGTATCGGCGAGATCGCGGGCAAGAGCTTTGGCGTCATCGGCCTTGGCGAGATCGGAAGAGGCGTGGCGCGCATCGCGGCGGCATTTGGTGCGAATGTGAGCTACTACTCCACTAGCGGCGTAAACGCAAACGCCGAGTTTAAAAGGCTAAATTTAGACGAGCTTCTAAGCGGCTGCGACATCGTGAGTATCCACGCTGGGCTAAATGAAAAAACGCGAAATTTGATCGGCGAGCGGGAGCTAAATTTGATGAAAGAGGGTGCCTTGCTCATGAACTTCGGACGTGGCGGCATCGTGGATGAAAACGCCGTAGCTCGCGCGATAGATGGGCGAAACCTGCGATTTGCCTCGGATGTGCTAGAGACCGAACCCATGCGCGCAGATCATCCGCTGCTTCGTATCAAAAACAAGGAAAATTTGATACTCACTCCGCACGTAGCGTGGGCGAGTTTTGAGGCTAGAGAGCGGCTCGTAGCGATGATCGCGGAAAATATAAAAGAATTTTTGAAAGGATAAAAATGGCAACTGAGCATAGTTTTGATATAAGCGCGGCGGTCGATATGATGGAGGTCAAAAATGCGCTGGAGACGGCGAAAAAAGAGATCGCAGCGAGATATGATTTCAAGGGGCTTGCGGCTGAAGTGGAGCTAAACGAAAAGGAAAAAATCATCACGCTTCTTAGCTCTAGCGACAACAAAATCGACGCGCTAAAAGACATCGTCATCTCAAAGCTCATCAAGCGAAACATCCCGCCCGTAGCCGTCACCGAGAGCAAACGCGAGAGCGCTAGCGGTGGAAATATCAAGGCGACGCTAAAGCTAAACGACACCCTAGATAGCGAAAACGCGAAGAAAATCACCAAAGCGATCAAAGACGCAAAGCTAAAAGTAACTGCGGCGATCCGAGGCGAAGAGGTGCGCGTAAGCGGCAAAAGCATCGATGATCTGCAGGAGTGCATAAGACTCGTGAAGGGGCTAAATTTGGAGCTACCGATTAGTTTTAAAAATTTGAAGTAAATTTAATGGATAATTTTAAAAAGTTAATCCAAGAAAAAAATAGCGCCATAAAGGAGTACGGCGATTTTATCAAAACGCTTAAAAATAAAGAGTGCGACAAGGATGTCTTGGGACTAATCGGTCTGTTAAAAGATAGACTGGCTAAATTTGAAAACCTTAGCTGCGATAACTATTCGCAAACGGCTGCGGATATAGACGAGCTAAACGACAGAATTTATCGCCAGGTAAATTTGCTTGCGAATTTGGATAAATTAAGCCGCGATTCGGACGTTTATAAAAAATACAACGAAGTATATAATCAAAAGCGTATCAAGCTTTTCGTCTCGGAGCAAATTCGCCGCGTGAAAAAATACTATCAGGTTCTAATCGCGTTTTTGGGGCTGATTCCGTTTATAATATATTTTATCTTTTGGCAAAATATCGGATTTTTCTCGGTAGCCGGTAGCGAAAGCATCTTTTCGTTACTTAGCGCGCTAGCGATATCGGGTTTTGGTTTATTTATTATTTTATATATATTTCCCGCTTTGCATTTAGTTTTGATCGTTTCTGACGATGGCGACGAAAAAAACGAAAAGCCTTTTTACGCGATTTATCTGATGGCCACGCTTGTGGGTATAGCATTTATAGGCGCCGGATATTTTTTCCCGGCTGCGGCAGATTTAAACTATTATTTTGCGGCGTTTATAGCGCCGATAGTCGTATCTTGCCTACTTTGCAGCTTTAAAAACGGTAAATTCGACATTCCTCTTTTGCTTTTTATGATATCGCACGGATTTTTATCCTTTGCGACTCCGTTTATGGTGGCTCTGTTTGCCTACGTCCGCGTAAGCGAGGATGGGTTTACTACCGCTTTTTTAGTGCTTTTTATGGCATTTTTTGCCGTTTTGTTTAGGGCGTTGATAACATCTAAGGATATAGATTATTTTAAGATAATTTTTGGTCTTTGATAATCATAAATTTAGTCATCGTCGCGGTTATGAGCGGTAAAATCGTCCAAGTAGCCGATCTGGGAAATATAAACTACAAAATGCTATCGCTCAAAAAAGACGCCTTAAATGCTTTGCCAAAAAGCGTTTGCCAAAATAATCAAAACGGCTGTATCGGCGCGGGAGCGAAGGACGGCTGCTACGCAAAACAAAAGGCGCAAATCGTCTCGTACAATAAACAAAAGGCCGAGCTAGCCGTAAAAGACGGCAACGAGACGTATATTTTTAGCGGAGTAAACGACGAGATAAAATTTATAGACGCTAACGGCAAAGATATAGGCGTTGCGTCTAGCGATGAGGTCGTTTTTGAAAACTCGGTTTTAACGTACGATAAAAACGGCAATCGTAGCGGCCCGCTCAAGGCAAGCGCGATAAATCTCTCTCCCGTCTGCAAAACGTACGCTTGGAAGCGAGACGACTCCGTAGAGCTCTACAACGTCAAAGTCCTATCGGCTCTGGGTAAATTTTACTATCTGCAGACTAAAAGCGGCGAGAAATTCGAGCTGGACTCAAGCCTGATAATCTCAAAGCAAAAGGCGGGCGATATGCGCTAAACTCGGTAAATAATATAAACCAGATATCTAGCCGCGGCTACCCACAACCGCTATGCTAAATCCTAAGCAAGCTGTAACTTGGCGGCGAATTTTGCGCAAAGCAAACAAATATCAAGGATATGCAGGTAGATTTTTGCTTCAAAATACGGGCTGAAATTTTAAATTTTACGCCCTATTTTGATAAAACTTCGGCAAATTCAGCCCTTTTCAAGGCGAGATTAATAAAATTTTAGATATCCTTACGAACATAAATTTGGATTTACGGGAGAAAATTAATTATGGGTTTTAAGAATATTATAGAAAGATTTTCGATTAATTATGCCCATAATACCATGCAAAAATCTCTTTATAACGGCCTAAATATCGACATCTTAGATAAAAAATACGTAAAAACGCCGCGCGAAAATACAGAGTATATGCTTTACGCTCACGTGCCGTTTTGCCACACGTTTTGTCCGTATTGCTCGTTTCACAAGTATCATTACGAGCAGGAGCTTGCGAAAATTTACTTTGAAAATTTGCGTGAGGAGATGAGGCAGATAAAAGAGGCCGGCTTTGATTTTAGCTCGCTTTACGTGGGCGGCGGCACGACGCTGATTAACGAACCCGAGCTTGAAAAGACGCTAAAACTCGCCAAAGATCTCTTTAGCATCGAAGATATCTCGGCCGAGAGCGATCCAAACCACATCTCGCCAGAAAGCCTCAGCCGTTTTGACGGGCTTATCGACCGCTTAAGCGTAGGCGTGCAAAGCTTTGATAACGAGACACTAAAAAGAGTCGGCAGATATGAGAAATTTGGCTCGGCTGAAGAGACAAAAAGAAAGCTCGAGCAGGCTCTGGGCAAGATCCCGGTCATCAGCCTGGATCTCATCTTTAACCTGCCAAATCAAACAAAAGAGCAGCTCATAAACGACATAAACGTCGCAAAATCGATCTCTCCGCAGCAGATCACTTTCTATCCACTCATGAAATCGGAGCTAACGAGAGAGAACATCGCTCGCTCGCTGGGCGTCTCAAACGTCGATAACGAGCGCGAATTTTACGAGATAATCGTGAGCAAATTTGCTAAAAGCGACTACAGACAAAGCAACGCTTGGGCATTTTCAAATGAAAAAAGCGCAGACCTTCGCGACGAATACGTGGGCTCAAATTTAGAGTATGTTGGTGTGGGCAGCGGTGCTTTTAGCTTTCTTGACGGCGAGCTAGTTATAAACGCCTTTAACCTACTTGACTACGGCAGAAAGATCAAAGACAGGCAAAGCCCGGTCATCGCAAAATGCGCATTTAGCAAAAAAGAGAGACTAAAATATACATTTTTAACAAGGCTTTTTGATGGTGCGGTCGATATCAAAGCCTACAACGAGCAAAATGACGCAAACATCAACAAAGATCTATTCGTCGAGCTTAGCTTGCTAAAGCTAGTGAATGCGATCTACGAAGAAAACGGCGTAATAAAGCCGACGTTTTTTGGCAAGTACATCTGCGTCGTGCTCATGCGTGATTTCTACGCTGGCATGGACAAGGTGCGCGCGATATTTAAAAACGACGCGAAGATCAAACGCAGCAAAATTTTGCGCATAATGAGCGAAGACACCGAGCAAAAATTTGATCAAAACATCATTCAGCCGCGAGCCGCTATGTAAATTTGACGCGATTTTGCCGTCAAATTTATCTCTCCTGCGAACCGCTTTAAATTTATCGTGAAAATAACCCGCCACCCAAGCTTGTTTAAATTTAATTTATGCTAAATTTCGCCCCGAAAGCGACCTTGCGGGCGCAAATTTTACCAAAGGCGAAGCGGTGGATACGGATAAATTTTTAAGCGAAATTTGGGGCACTCTTAAGCTATTTTTAGACCCCAAGACGCAAATTCCCGCAGACGAGCGAAGCCTCGCCGTTTTACTCGCGGCGGATGCGGAGAATTTCGATAGATTTATGGCGCTAAAGGAGTTTAGAGATATCCTTTACGCGCTTGGGCTAAAGGCCGATATATACAGCCTGCAGTGCGCTCAGCTAGGCGCGATAAACGCTCTAAAATCCGCAAAAATCTCAAAATCAAAACTCCTGGCCGCCTTAGAAATCCTGCAAACCGAAAATATAATCTCCGCCGCGCATTTTAAGCGGCTTGCGGCGTTTTTGCGCTCTCTTAGCGCAGATTTGCCTGCAGGGAACGAACAAGAGGGCGCAAATTTTAAAAAATCAGACGTCTTTCATCAAAAAATAGACGCGCTAAACGATATCTGCGAGCGAATTTTGTCACTAAACCCGGGCGCGCACGTCGCAAACGCGGCAGCAAAAGCGAGGCAAAAAGCGCACGAGCTAGAGTTTAACGTCGCGGTCACGGGCGTCATAAACGCGGGCAAATCAACCCTGCTAAACGCGCTACTGGGCAAGAAAATTCTGGGCGCCTCAAATGTGCCGGAAACCGTAAATTTGACCGTGCTAAAGTATGCACCCGAGCCTTTTGCGAAGGTAAATTTTTGGAGCAAGACGGAGCTAAAAGAGCTTGGCATAGCAAAAGATCAATATGACGATATAGCCCAAATTTACGGCGAAACAGGCGTCAAATTTGAGGGCGATCCGAGCGAAACGGCGCAAAATTTAACCGCCAAATTTGACACGGAGGGCGAATCAAAAGCCGCATTTAAAAGCTCTAGCGCGGATCAAATTTGCTCCGATCAGCCCGCTAGCAAAACCGTAAAAACAGACGAGATCAAGCTCTACACCTCGGCGGACTCCAAATACGCTAAATTTGTAAAAAGCGTCGATCTCTACGAAAATTTGGAGCTTTTAAAGGACAACGTGCGCATCATCGATACGCCGGGCATCGACGACGCGGTGGCTGCGCGCGAGGAGCTGGTGCGGAGATTTATGCAGGAGTGCGACCTGATGGTGCACCTGATGAACGTCTCGCAAAGCGCCACGCAAAAGGATCTGGACTTCATCGTCGCAAGCTTGCAAAACTCGCATGCCGTAAAGCTCGCCGTGTTGCTAACTCACGCGGACGTGCTAAAAGAAGGCGAGCTAAACGAGGTCGCCGCCTACGCCAAAAAGAGCGTCGAGGAGCGCACGCGGGAGCTGGGTATCGGGGCGGAGTTTTTCGCCGTGAGCGCCAAAAGCTACTTTGAGGGCGGACAAAACAGCGGCGTCGAGGAGTTTAAGCAGTATCTTTACGAGACGCTTTTTGGGCCTAGTAGCCAAAAATCTCGCCTTGGTATCGAGGCCTATAAAAAGGAGCTTGGCCGCGTCTGTGCGCAGTTTGCGGCGGATACGCAAAGCGAGATTTTAAAGCTAACGGGCTCAAATTTGAGCTTGTCGCAAAGGCTCGCCGAGCTAAACGAGCAAAAAGCCGCGCTAGCTAGCCGA
>NZ_CALHXD010000010.1 GCF_938040115.1 uncultured Campylobacter sp.
AGCCTTCGCTATCAGTTCCGCGGAAACAACATTTCAGACGCGGCGCTCATCGTTTGCTCGCTAGATCCGTGCTACTCCTGCACCGACCGCGTTACCGTAGTGGACGTAAATACCAAAAAGAGCAAAATTTTAACCGAAAAAGACCTTAAGAAATTTTGCCAAACGGGCAAAATTAGCAAAAAGGATTTAAGATGATGAAGTTATTTGACGTAACCGAAAAATACGGAAAGGCGACCTACGCCTATCCGTTTGAGCCTTATAAGGTACCCGAAAATTTCCGCGGGCAGCCGTTTTACACCTACGAGCTTTGCATAGGCTGCGCGGCGTGCGGCGTAGCGTGCCCTAGCAACGCCATAGAGCTAAAGATGAACGAAAAGCAAGACAAGCTCGTGTGGCAGTTTGACTGCGGACGATGCATATTTTGCGGACGCTGCGACGAGGTTTGTCCAACCGGCGGCGTGCGCCTAAGCCAGGGTTTCGAGCTAGCGGTTAAATTTGACAAAAGCGCGCTAATCCAGCGCGGCGAGCTAGAGATGCAAAAGTGCAAATGCTGCGGCAAACCCTATACGCCCGTTCGCCTTATCAACTATACTTTTTCAAAGCTTAGCACGGCAAATTTGCTCCCTGGCAGACTAGAAGAAGCCAAAGACTATCTATATATCTGCCCCGAGTGCAAAAAAGCCCAAGCCGTAGAGCGCATAACTAAAGACGTAGAGGAGGGGATAAAATGAGCCTTTATCAAGTTCCCGAAAATATAAAAACGGCAAACGACCTAACCGCAAAGTTAGAACATCTAAAAAATATCAAACGAAGCTTTAGCGTCTACCGCATCGACTGCGGTAGCTGCAACGGCTGCGAGATAGAAATTTTCGCCGCTATTACGCCGATGTGGGATCCGGAGCGCTTTGGATTTAAGCTAGTAGCCAATCCTCGCCACGCAGACATTTTGCTCTGCACCGGCCCGGTTACGCGCCAGATGTATTATCCGCTGCTTCGCGCTTACGAGGCAGCTCCAGATCCAAAGATCGTGGTGGCTTTTGGCGCATGCGGCAGTACGGGCGGTATCTTTTACGACGCTTATAGCGTTTGGGGCGGTATAGATAAGATTATCCCCGTAGACGTCTATATCCCGGGCTGTCCTCCGCATCCTGCTAGCGTCATATACGGCCTTGGTATGGCTCTTGGCATCATAGATCAAAAGCTACAAAAAAGAAGCTTCGAGCAAGACGACTGCAAAGCCCCCGCCGTAAAAGAGTCTATCATAGGCGATATACTTTTCGAGCGCGATTTGGAGGCCGAAGCAAAAAGGCTAATGAGCTATATCTTCGGCAGGACGCTGTTTGCCAAGTATATGGACGCGGCCAAAACTTCTCCTAATATCCACGACGTAGCGGCTACTAAAAAAGCGATGCTAGAGGCTATCCATAAAGAAGAAGACCCTAGATACGCCGAGTGTATGGGACTGCTTTACAACGACGTCTATCTAAAATACGCCAAAGCAAAACGCGATACGCAAAACGCCATCGACGTCAAAAAAGAAATTTGGGATAAACGATGATAAGAGTCTATAAACTCGCCCGCCGCCACATGGACGAAAACGAAAAGATGCCAAAAGAGCTAAAAGATATCAAGCTATTTTCCGTCTGCGTCGGACACGGCGTGGGGACGGTGGACTTTAGCGAAAAATCGCTCGAAATACCCGACGAGGAGTTTGAGCGTATCGTAGCTAGCGGCGGCGAATACGTCAAATTTAAGCTGGGAAATTTAAGCAAGTATTTTGAAGTGGAGATATTTAGGGAGCATGCGGCAAGGCTCATCCCCGAGCTTTGCGAATGCGAGCTAAAAAAAGAGCTTGAAAATCTGCGCGAGGGATATCTGGTGCTTAGGAAGGA
>NZ_CALHXD010000011.1 GCF_938040115.1 uncultured Campylobacter sp.
TCGCCGTAGCCCAGGTCGCCCAGAAGAAGAAATCATTTAGCTGCTCGCGGTTTTCTTCTTTAGCCAGCGTGTTGTTTTTCATCGCGTAGTTTTCGCGTAGCTTCTGGTATTTCGGATCGTTGCCAAAAAGCCCATTATACTCATCACGCACTACTTTTGCTGCCGCAATCCTCTCGTCGCTGATCGTTATAACGCCGTTTTTTAGCGTATTCGTGCGGTATTCGCTCTTGGTTAGAGCCTTGATGTTGGCTTGTTGTTCGGCGTTTAGAGCATTAAATTTAACTCCGTAAAGCTGATTTGCCTTTATATCCATAAACGCGACTAGCTCTTTATGCAGCCAATCAGCCGTCCAGTCAGGCGCCTGATACGCTCCGTGTCCCCACACAGAGCCCACCTGCATACCGCCGATGCTCTGCCAGGCCTCTTGACCTTTATAAATTTGCTCTTGCTCGACTATTATTTTGCCGTTTTTATCGGCGAAACTCACCACCGGCGGCGCTTCGCGGTAAACCTCTACGCCGTAGTAGCCGAGTATCCCGAAGGCGATAGTAACGACTGCTACCAGCGCCCACCAATACTTCTTGTATTCACGCATACTTTTCTCCTTTGTGATATGAAAATTCGGGCGATAGTTTATCCAAAACGAGAATTTAATCGAATGATTTGCGTCAATAAAAGGATAAAATCTGTCCTTAAAATATTGCTTATTTTAAAAATGTATAATTACGAAAATATATTTTGGGGGATTTTATGCTTAAATTCGAGATTGTTTATAAATTTTGCCTCATTTGCACGCTGATTTTGGGGCTTAGTTTGCTCGCGTTTTCGGGGGTAAATTTCGCGCTCGGAGAGTACGGCGAGTTTTGGATGGGCGCGCATAAATTTGCGGGCTTTTTGGTTGCGCTCGCGGCCGTTTTGCACGTGATAAATCGCAAGAAAAAACTCGTTAAGCTCGCAAATGAATTCATCGACGTCGTCACTCGCCGCAAAAACCCGAGCATGTGCAACATGGACCGCATCATCGCATCGCTAGAGCCATATACGATCGCTGAGATCTCGCAAAAACTAGGCTTTGATGAGGCCGAGTTTTGCCGTACATTGCGCGAAAACGGCGTTAAATTTAACGGCGCAAATCAAACCCTGCGTCAAATTTCTTTTTTAAACGACGAAAAGATATTTTTCGTGCTAGTTCTCATAGTCGAGGCGAAATTTGGCAAAAGATTTTGCGGCGAACTAAAATTTAAAGGCGCCAAATTTAACGGCAATAAAAAAGCAGCGTGAGCTTGGTGCGAGCGACGCAGGGGTTAAATTTGTATTTTTGAAAGGGCTCAAATTTTAAAAATAATCGCAATTTTAATCATAACTTTTAACGTTTTACTTTTTGGCGGGACTACTTGGACGATATTAATCCGATTTCTACCGCTCGTGAGAATGCGTACATCAGTTGTGCTTGCCAAATAAACGACATTGGGCATTTGCGTTTTTTGTGAGATTTAAAAAGTAAATATTAAACTTGGCATAAAAATTAGCTACTAAAGGCTACTTTAAAATAACTTTTGGGAGCGATTTGGCTCCCAAATTAATTTTTTAAAGTGGATTTTTTAAATACCAAATCCCGTCAAATTTTTCAATCGCAAATTTACGAGTCCTCTCTCCCTCCGCTTGCAAATTTTATTTCAATTACAAGCTCGGCATGCTTATGGTCTATCATGTTTATTTTATAAACAGAGGCATCAAGTATCTTATCTGATTTATTATTTTCTAGCTCTTTTTCTATTTTTTTGGCTATTTTATCTTGCTCGTCTTTGCTATCGGTTTTAACTAAAAACGCCATATCGACTGGGTTATTTTTGATAGTTTTTACGACTTTTTCACCTAATTCCTCAGGCGTTT
>NZ_CALHXD010000012.1 GCF_938040115.1 uncultured Campylobacter sp.
TTTTATTTGTAAAATTTGCGTTTGCTAGGGGCTAATTCGAGCGGCAAAATTTGATAAAAAATTTAAGAGGCAAAAGCCGCGCGACAAGCGCATAAAATTTACGGCGTAATCTTTATCTCAAAAGCGTGTTTATACGCAAATTTGACAAAATTACTCTAAGCTAAAAAACCGCCTCATCTTACGCTTCCAGTCGTCTTTTGGTATTTCCGTATCGTTTGGATCGTCGCTCCAAACCTCGTGTTTGTCCTCGAAAAATATCGCAGATCTTTGAGCTTGCGGCATAAATTTCGTCTTGTCCTCCACGGGGATTTTGTTCGCCCGAAAATACCGCAACAACTCAAAATAATCATCTCTGCTATAGCAATTTACCAAAAAATAATTTCTATTTTTCATCCTGATAACGAAATTTTTACGCAGCAACCACAGCGGTTCGCCCGATTTTTTGAGTTTATAGATTTTAAACGGCAGCGCAAATATCAGATAAACTAAAAGATATCTTATAAAGTCTTTCGTTTTGTTAAAATGCACGCCGATAGAGGACTTTTTATAGAGCTGATACGGGGTAAAAAAGTGAAATCTGCCGTATCTGCTATCAAGCTCGCTGATAACGCAAAAATAGACCTTTTCCACGTCTTTTACGAGGGTGATTTTCTCCTCGCTCTCTACTTTGTTTACGTAGACATACTCTACATGATAAATTTGCTCGTTAGAAAATCTAAAAAAGCTCGGTTTTTGTTTAAAAACTCGCGGCGCGAAAACGTATGTATTGTATAGGCAGAATAATAAAAAAGATGCGGGCAAAGCAATAAGATAAATGCGATATAAAAGCCCGTAGTCGCTAAAAGCAAATACAAAAACGAGAATCGAGTCAAAGAATAATATACCATCCCGCCAAAAACAGCGCGCCGTAGTCGTTTATGATTATCGGATTTTCGTCGTAGTTTCTCAAATTTTCTCCAAATTTCGCTTCACACAGTCAAATTTAAAATGCATAACAAGAGGCGAGCGAGAGCTAAATTTAACTCGGCAAATTTAAGACCGACTCGCCGTAAAACCAAAGCAAATTTAAGCGACCGCCCTCAAGCCAAAGCCGCTTAAATTTGAGTAAAAAGCAAAATTTGACGCGCCCCAAATTTAAACCCCCGAGTTTAAATTTGCCCGAAACAAATCCAAATTCGAGCGGCGCGCCCCGTCAAATTTACCCGTTTTTCCTAGCAAATTCTTTCATAAACTCAGCCAAAGTCCG
>NZ_CALHXD010000013.1 GCF_938040115.1 uncultured Campylobacter sp.
TCGCTAAATTTGACTGCGAGGTTTATGTTTTCGGCGTCGGCGAGGAGGCTGCGCTGCTACAAAACCTGCTCGCGGAAAATACGGACGAAAAGCAGGCAAAAAATCCTAGCGATAGGCAATTTTGCGCGGATTCGGCTAGCGATACGATCGAAATTTACGGCGATCTTGAAAACGCAAACGGCGAGCAATCAAAGGCTCAAATTTGCAGCCAAAACGGCACCGGCGACGGGTCAAATTTGAGCTCGCAAATTTGCGATACTTACGTGAAAAAATTCGGCGAAAACGAGCTAAAAATCATCTCCTTAATCGATAAAATCAAGCTTGAGGAGCTGCCGTTTTATCTCTCGCAGATGCAGCTTTACGCGAGCTCTGATACGGGCAACTACTACGTCGCAGATAGCGTGCGAACGCCCACGATCTGCCTGATGGGGCCTTGTTTTGCAAGCGAGCAAAGAGGAGTCGCCGACTCGCTCGTGATCAGCTCACATCTGCCGCCCGTTAGCTCCGTGTTTAAAACCGTGCGGGGTATCGACGCGAGCGCTTTTTTCGAGCTTAGCGAGCAAAACCTCGCAGACATCGAGGCCTTCGTCAAAGTTCGCTATATATCCTATCTATCCCGCGAAGATAATTTTCTATGCTAAATGCCTTTATAACGGCATCGTCGGGGCTTTTTGAGCCAGGTTTTTGTAAGCCGTCAAAGCAGGCTAAAAGCGCGTCCGAGCTTCTTTGAACTATAAAAAAGTCTTGCTTTTTAGAGGAGATTTCATAAATCTCCCTTATGACGGCGATATCAGAGTACACCACGCCAAGCCCGCAGCCAAGCGCCTCGATGACGACCCTAGGTAGCCCCTCGTCGCTGGAAAATCCAAGCACGTAGTCGCACGCGGTATAAATCTCGTCCATCTTTGAAACAAAGCCTAGATACTCGGCCTTGCCCAATTTTATCAGCGCGTCAAATTTGGCTTTCGCCCCCGCTTTTAGCTCGCCATCGCCCGCGAAATAAACCTTTATATCGCTTCTTTTTAGCCCCGCAAGCGCGTCAAAAACTAGCTCGTGCCCCTTTAGCGTCAAGAAATTTGCAGGCATTACGATATTTATTTTTTCGGCGTCAAATTCGGCTTTTAGGGCGGCGCTTTTATCGTCGCCGCTATCTTTTAAATTTGCCTGCGAGGAGCTCAAATTTTTGCCCGTCTCAGACTTTTCTCGTTTCAAAACAGGCGCCTCCACGGGATTATAAACCACGTTTTTAGGCATATTTATCTGCGCGGCGTAAAAATCGTAAGTCGCGTTTGAAACGCAAACGGGCGTAAATTTTAGCCGCTTTAAAATTTCAAGCTTAAAGGGCTCGACGGCCGAGTTTTTACGCAAATGCTGTACTACCGCGATATTTAGGGCGTTTGCGGCGGCGATGTAAGCAAGATTGGTTGAAAAGTGATTATTTAGATGAAGAATATCGGGATGCGCCTGCCCAAGCAGGCAAAGCGCGTAGTCGTAGTCTTTTTTATAGAGGTATTTTGCTAAAATTTGACCGCCTAGCGCGCGTAAAAGTTCTTTTTTTAGCTTTGAGGGCTGCTTTTTTGGCTCAAATTTTATAAATTTAGCCCCGGCTTCTTCGATGATTTGCGAGATTTTACGTCCGTCCGCCTCGTAATCGGTCTCAAAAAATGCGCAAAGCTCGTATTTTTGCTGCACGGCAAGCCCCCGTAAAAGATACAAAAAACTCTTCGTCCCGCCGCCGTATTCGCGCCCCGTATCGACGAACAAAATCTTTTTCAAATCATTTCCTTTAGCATCTCCCAGACCTCATCCGCGCCTATTTGCAGCATGCACTCCTGAAATTTGCAGTTTTTGCCGACGCAAGGCGAACAGGTGCGCGGCTTTTTGATAAATTTATGGATATTTTCGTCAAAATCCGGATTTGAGTTCACGGGCGAAGCGACGGCAAAAAGCCCGATCGTAGGCGTTTTTAGCGCAGCTGCGACGTGCAGCGGGCCGGTATCGGGCGTGACAAGCACGTCAAGCCTAGCTATCAGCGCGGCAGCCTCTCGCAGACTAAATTTACCCGCCGCATCTATCACGCGAGAGCTTCTTAACTCCTCGTCTAACTGCGCGGTCATCGCTCGCTCGGCGGGGCTGCCCGTTAGCACGATGACGGCGTCCGTGCGCTCCAAAATAATTCCCGCCAGCCCCCGCCAACGCTGCCAAAACCACTGCCTGGAAACCGTGCTAGCCCCCATCTGAAAGCCGATAAATTTGCGTTTGCCGCCTTTTTTTAGCATTTCATCGACGCGGGTAAAGTCCTCGTCTCGCAAATATAAATTTAACCTCGTGTCGCGACTCTCGATGCCTACAAATTTAAGCTGCTCTAAGCGGTTTAGCACGACGTATCGCTCATCTCCGTATGGCTCTGGCGCGTTTGAGTGGAAGGGGCTAAATTTACTGCCCGCATTTGGCAGCTTAAAGACGTATTTAGCTCCGCTTAAAACTGCTAGCGGCGTGGCCTCGGGCTCGTTTGAGTGCAGGATAAAGATGACGTCGGGTTTTATCTTTTTTAGCTGCGATAAAGCGCGCAAAAAGCCGCCTTTTTTGCCGTCGTAAAGCAAAATTTCGTCGATATTCGGATCGGTTTTAAAAAGCGGTGCCGTAGATGGATTTAGCAGCGCGACCGTGCGTACGTGCGGGAAATTTTGCCGAAAAACGCGAAAAACGGGCGTGTTAAAAATCGTATCGCCAAGCGCGGTGTTGCTAAAAAAACAGACCGTTTGTATGGGCTGCGTAACCAGCTGCGTTTTGCGCACGCTTTTAAAGCGCAAAATGAGCCGCGCCGCGCTCTCAAAGAGCTTCATACATCGCTTCCGTCTGCGCGACCATCGTCTCTATCGAGAAGTTTCGCACGATAAATTCCCTCGCGTTCGCGCTAAATTTCGCCCGAAGCGCCGCGTCTTCTATCAGCGTTTTTAAGGCCGCTTTGAGCGATTCTTTATCGCCGTTTTTAAACAAGAGCCCCGTTTCGCCGCTACTTATCGCCTCGCCGATACCGCCCGCGTCGCTACCGATGCAAGGCACTCCGCAAGACTGCGCCTCAAGCAGAGCCGTGCCCAGCGCCTCCATCTTTGATGGCAGCACGAAAACGTCAAAACTACCCAAAAACTCGCTCACGTCGGTGCGCGAGCCTAGCATATAGATGTTTGGCGTTTTTATTTTTTTTAGATTTTCCTCCTGCGGACCGTCGCCGACCACGACTAGAGCGGTATTTGGCAGATTTAGCTCGCTAAAAGCTTCAAATAAAAGCTGATGATTTTTCGCCGCGCGCAAGACCGCCACGATACCGACTACGACGCAGTCTGCGCTCAAATTTAGCTCCGCTTTTATATCTTTGGTAAAATTTGGATTAAACCGCGCCGTATCCACGCCGGTATAGATAACGTCTATCAAATTTCCCTGCACGCCCTGCGAGACGAGTTGTGATTTTACGGCGTTTGAGACGGCTACGATTTTATCGTTTACGTTGTAGCTAAATGCCGACCTGATCGGCGTTTGCAGGTGTCTAGTACGCACGACTTTCGCGCCCGTTAGCTTCGCGACGATCGCGCCGATGTTGCCGTCCTTGCCCGAGTGCGTAGCGATGATCGAGATACCTTTTTCGCGCACGAAACGGCAAATTTTAAAAATTTCAAAAATATTATAGACCTTGCTTAGGTTAAATTCCGCAAACTCGCAATCAATAGGCTTTTCAAAGCTTTTTGAGCCTGGATTTAGCGCGTAAAATACCTTAAATTTATCCTTATTTAGCCCGTTTATGACGCGCTGCGTGCGGTGCTCCTGACCGCCGAAGCCTAGCGAGCTTTCAAGCTCTAGGATGTTGATTTTGTCCGTTTTTTTCATATATTTTTGACCGCCTCGTAGATTTCCTCGTCCGCCGCGTCTTGCGCCATTTTACTCGCGCTTTGTAGTACCGCGCACTCCGCTCCGCCGTAAATCGGAGCCCAGCGAGCGGCGTCCGTTTTGCCAAGCACCAGCACCGTTTTTACGCCAAGTGCGGGAGCTAGGTGCGCTACGCCGCCGTCAAGCGTGAGGACGAATTTAGCCGCCCAGATATAGCCCGCAAGTTCATCTAGGCTCGCAGTCGAGGCAAACTCCACGCCCGCTTCTTGCGCTACTTTTTCGCCAAGCCTTGCATCCTCGGCGCTAACGGCTACGCGTACGAAATTTTGTTTTAAAAACGCCAAAATCCGTAAAATTTTAGCCTCGTCCATACGGTTTTGCTCCACCCTCGAGGATACGTGAAAAAAGACAAAATCCTTAAATTTCTCACTTTTAAAGCTCGGTACGTAAAGCGTCTTTTCTCCGTCAAATTTCGCTCCCAGAGGAGCTACTAGCTCACAGCAAAGCAGCACCTCGTGAGGTGGTGAATTAAAGTTTAGTTTGTGCGTTATTAATAAATTGCCCTCATTTTGCTTTGCCGCTCCTATCGTCGTTTTAGCTGCGGCGGCTCTGGCAAATATCGCGGCAGAGGGCGAATAAGCGCTCCTAAAAATCACGGTCGCATCGTATCTTTCGCGGCGAATTTGAAGCAAAATTTTACATTTTTCCCAAAACGCCCGCACTTTTGCCGCCGCTCCTTTTACGTGCTTTGGTTTAGTATAGATATAGATTTTGTTTAAAAATGGATTGCCGCGAACGACGCATACGTTTAGGCTATTTACTACGATATCGATTTGCGCGCGCGGATGAGCTTTTCGCAGCGCTTCAATCGCCGGCGTCGTGCAGATGAGATCGCCGATGTTATCGTTTCTAACGAGCAAAATTTTCACGATTTTCCTTTTTTGGCTCGATTATACCCATTTTACGCTTATACTTATTTACGTCCGCATCCGTCACCCGCCAGGCATAACCTAAAATTCATCAAAAAACTTATAAAATACCGCTAAATTTTAAAAGGCGAACATGAAAAAAATAGTATTTTTAAGGCTCGATTTGGACGCTATCGGCGGGGCACAGAGGTATCTCTCAAGGCTCGTCAAGGCTCTAAAAGACTCGGGCGTCGCGTGTGAGACGCGCGGATTTATCGGTAGCAAAAAGCTAAGCTCATGGATCAAAGCCCTGCGTTTTAACTCGCAAGCCAAGCGGCAAAAGGGCGCGGACGAGATTTATTTTAGCCTTGAGCGCATCACCTGCGCCGACATCTACCGCGCTGGCGACGGCGTGCACAAAGTCTATATGAAAACCAAGCCTTTTTGGTTCACAAACCCCCTAAATTTCGTCATTCCGTACCTTGAAAAGCGCACTTTTAAAAATGCTAAAAAAATCATCGCCAACTCAAATTTCATAAAGCGTCAAATTTGCGATACCTACGGCATCGCCGAGGAAAAGATCGCAGTCGTCTATAACGGCGTAAATTTGCCTATGCGCGTGCAAAAAGGCTCGGCAAAGCTCGCTCTTTGCGAGGAATTCGGACTTGATTTTCACCTACCGACGCTGCTGTTTGTGGGAAGCGGCTTTAAACGCAAGGGCGCGGAGGAGTTTTTACGCATCGCGGCTCGTCTAAAAACGCGCGTAAACTGCCTGATCGTCGGCCGCGACAAAAACGCCGCCCGCTACAAAAATCTAGCCAAGGAACTCGGCCTAAACGCCGTATTTACGGGCGCGCAAAAAAGCGCGGCGAGATTTTACGAAGGTAGCGAGCTGTTTTTGTTCCCGACGGCGTACGAGCCGTTTTCAAACGTCGTTTTGGAGGCGCTTAGCTACGGCTGCGTCGCTATCACGACCGCTCAAAACGGCGCCGCGGAGATACTACCGGGGGAGTTTGTGATGAGCTCGCCGCAAGACTACGACATCTGCGCTCTGATCGACGAGATCCTAAACGACGACGAGCGGCTGGCAATGCTACAAGAGCGAAATTTGGCGCTTGCTAGCGAGTTTAGCATCGAAAAAAACGCGAGCGCGACGCTGGAGATCATACGTGCGAATCTTGATTGAGCTGCCGACCTGGCTGGGCGACGCCGTGATGGCAAGCGCCGCTGTAGAGGCTATCGCAAAGCATGCGGTGGTTGGCGCGGGAAATTTGACGGGCAAATTTGAGGACCTGGGCGAGCGAGATTTTAGCTTTTCGTCGCAAAATTTCGGTCCCGTAACGCAAGAAATTCAAATTTTTAAAAACGATACGCCAAATTTGGACGGTAAATTTGACGCGGACTGCGGCGTAAATTTGACGACAAATGCGCGAGAAAATCAAAATCCGCAAAATTTACAAAAAGAGGCACGAGAGCCCGTCAAAATCGTATTTTTCGGCTCGTTTGCGGCGTGCGAGCTTTTTAAGGCCCACCCAAACTGCGAGCGTGTCATCGTTGACAGCAGCAAAAAGGCTAAATTTAGGCTCTGGCGGCTGTTTTGGCAGGCAAGAGAGCTTGGCAAATTTGATGCGGCGTTTAGTTTTAGAAGCTCGTTTGCGAGTAAAATTTTACTTTACGGGGCGCGGGCTGGGCAAAAATTTATTTTCCAAAAGAGCAAAGACGGCGCACATCAGGTACAAAAATACCTAAAATTCGTCAAATCCGCGTTAAATTTGAAACGGGCGGACGACGGGCTAAAGCTTTACTTTGAGCCGCGTAAATTTGACGCTCCGGTGCTTGGGCTAAATCCCGGCGCTAGCTACGGAAGCGCGAAACGCTGGTATCCGGCCTACTTCGCGCAGGTGGCGCTGCATTTTAAAGATAAATTTAAGATTATGATTTTTGGCGGTACGGGCGAGCGCGATATGTGCGAGCAGATCGAGCAAATTTTACGCGAAAACGGCGCGGATTGCGAAAATCTAGCGGGTAAAACGAGCGTGCGGAAGCTTTGTGAAAATATCGGCGGCATCGGGCAAAGCGGCGGGATATTCGTCACGAACGACAGCGGCCCGATGCATATCGCCGCAGCCTACAAGACGCCTACGATCGCGCTTTTTGGGCCGACGAGATTTACGCAGACCTGTCCGTGGCGCAACGAAAACGCCCGCATCCTGCACCTAAATTTAGAGTGCATGCCCTGCATGGAGCGCGTCTGCCCGCTAAAAACCCACGCCTGCATGAAAGATCTCTCGCCGCAAGCCGTCATCCAAACGATCGAGCGAGAATTTCTCGCCGAAGCGACAAAAAACTAGAAATTTTAGTGCGCGGCTTTTCTCAAACGGCCGCAAATCAGCAAAAGCCCCGTCGCGCATAATGTTTTTGCAAACGGAGTGCGACCAAATTTAACGCACCCAAAGCACGCACTTGAGATAGCGCAAGGCTGTTTAATCAAGGCAAATTTTACTAAACCGATTTTTGGCGCGCTTAGGATTTCGCTGCATTTTAGCCGTCAAGAAAAGCGGGGGCAAAGTAAAATTTGTGCCGTACATATCGTCTCGCACACCGCAAAATTCCGCCTCACAAAACAACCTCAACCTCGTAAATATCGTCAAATTTAACTCTCGTCTTTACCACAGTTAAACTTTTATCCATCAAATTTACGTTTGAGACCAGCCCCTCTATATTCGCGTAGCCCTGCCCGTCGTGATAGGTGATTTTTACCTTGTCGGCGGGTTTTAGTTTGCTTATTTTATTTAGGATTTCTTCTATTTTTGATTCGTCAAGATCCAGCTTTTCGCTCTTTTCTCGCTCCTGTGCTTTTAGGGCTTTTTCTAGAGTTGAGAGAGGATTAAATGAGCTAAAGATTTTGGCTCTATCTTTATTCACCGCTTTTGTGCCCTCCTATCTTTTTGTTTCTATCTCGTCCGGTG
>NZ_CALHXD010000014.1 GCF_938040115.1 uncultured Campylobacter sp.
TCGGCAAATTTAAAGATAACGAAGTATTGATCGTCACCACCGGCTCTCAGGGCGAAACGATGAGTGCGCTGTACCGCATGGCTACGGATGAGCACAAATACATCAAAATAAAGCCGACCGATCAGATTATCATCAGCTCAAAGGCGATCCCAGGTAACGAAAGCAGCGTATCGACGGTGCTAAATTTCCTCATCAAATCAGGCGCTAGCGTCGCGTATCAGGACTTTAGCGAGATACACGTGAGCGGTCACGCCGCACAAGAGGAGCAAAAACTGATGCTGCGCCTAATAAAGCCTAAATTTTTCCTTCCCGTCCACGGCGAGTACAACCATATCGCAAAGCATAAAGAAACGGCCGTGGCATGTGGCGTAGATGAGCGAAACATCTACCTGATGAGCGACGGCGATCAGATAGAAATTTGTCAAAAATATATGAAGCGCGCCAAGACGGTAAAAACCGGCAAGGTCTTTATCGACAACCAAATCAACAAGCAAATTTCAGACGACGTCGTGATCGATAGGCAAAATTTGGCCGAAGCGGGCGTCGTGATGATCATCGCGCAAATTTCCCGCCACGGCGCTAAGCTCATAAATAAACCTCGCGTTATCAGCTACGGTCTGGTTGGCGATAAGCAAGACGGCGAGTTTAGAAAAGAGATGGAGGGCGTGCTGGAGCAGTATCTAAGCAACGTCAAAGAGGAGCTTTTAAAAGACGGCAGGATGCTCGAAGGCCAGGTGCGCCAAGTCATCCGCAAACATATATTTAGAAAAGTCAAAAAGTATCCGACCATAGTGCCGATCATATACCTGATGTAAGGGCGCAAAATGAGCGATACAATCAAAATAGCCGCTAACGTGCTAAAAACGGAAGCTAACGAGCTAACGAGAAATGCCGAGATTTTAGACGGCGAATTTGAAAAAGCGGTTGAGGTTTTATACAAAACCAAAGGCAAAGTCGTGGTTACTGGCGTAGGCAAGAGCGGACACGTCGGCGCAAAGATCGCCGCGACGCTTGCTAGCACTGGTACGCCTAGCTTTTTCATGCATCCGACCGAGGCGATGCACGGCGATCTGGGTATGATCGGTAAGGACGACACGCTACTAGCCATCAGCTTTAGCGGCGAGAGCGAGGAGCTAACCAAAATCCTGCCTCACGTGCAGCGTTTCGGCGTACCGATAGTTGCGATGGCGAGGGATAAATTTAGCACGCTGGGTAAATTTAGCAACGCATTTGTGAAGCTTGACGTTAGTAAGGAGGCTTGCCCGTTGGACGCTGCACCGACTAGTTCGACGACGCTAACGTTAGCCTTGGGCGATGCATTAGCCGTTTGTCTGATGGAAAAGCGAGGATTTAAAAAAGAGGATTTTGCAAATTTTCATCCAGGAGGAAGCCTCGGCAAGAGATTGTTTTTAAAAGTAAAAGACGTGATGAGAAGCGAAAATTTACCGATAGTCCGCTGGAATGCGAGCCTAAAGCAGGCGATCGACACGATGACGCACGGCAAACTCGGTACTGTTTTGATCGTTGATAAAGACGGCGTTTTAGACGCGATTTTAAGCGACGGAGATCTTAGACGTGCGCTGATGAGAGAGGACTTTGATCTAAACGACGCTGCGATCAAATACGCGACGCTAAAGCCAAAAGAGCTAAATGATAAAGAGATGTTAGCGATAGATGCGTTAGCGCTCATCGAGCGTTACAAGATCCAGCTACTAGCCGTCGTAGAAAACGGCGTTCCGGTCGGTGTTTTACACATACACGACCTTGCAAATTTAGGACTATAAAATGCAAAAAAGCAGACTAAATAAATTTATATCGCATAACACGAGTTATTCGCGCAGAGAGGCTGACGAGCTCATAAAACAGGGCAAAGTTAGCGTAAACGGCCGCGTCGTTAGCGAGCTAGCTACTAGCGTTAGCGATGAGGATAAAGTGAAGATAAACGGCCGCATAGTAAGGCTGAAAAAAGAATTTACGATGATCGTTTATCACAAACAAAAAGGCGAGCTGGTTAGTAAAAAAGACGACCGCGGACGTAAAACGATCTATGATAGTTTGGACCGACAGTTTGCTAAATTTGTTAGTATCGGGCGGCTTGACTACGCTAGCGAGGGGCTACTTTTGCTAACGGACGCTCCTGCGATCGCTACCGCGCTGATGAACAGCGACGTAGAGCGCGAATACTACCTAAAAGTAAAAGGTGAGGTAACGCCCGAGGTGATAACGGCGATGAATGAGGGATTTTTTGCTGCGGACGCTACCAAGGGCGCACATGCTAAAACCGCGATAAAATCAATGGAATTTAAGCCCTTTTTGAACTATAAAATTTTTGGCTCGAGCGGCGGCTTCACGAAGCTAAAAGTCGTGATAAACGAAGGACAAAACCGTGAGCTACGCCGGTTTTTCGGATATTTCGACCTTGAGGTGATGGATCTAAAGCGCGTTAGTTTCGGGCGCGTAGATCTTGGTATGCTAAAGCCCGGCAAATGGCGATATTTTGAAAATAGCGAATATGAAGCGCTGAGAGATTTTCTAAAGGTAAATAACGTTAGGTACTAACCTTTTATAAAACGTTAGCGATTAATTATGTAAAATTCATAGTTAAAAATTAACGTTAGCCAATAATTCATCAAATTTTCAAACCGGCGGAAAAATTGATCAAATTTTTGGAATACGTGCAAATTTAACCGACAAAGATCAAATTGCAACATTTACCGTTAATAAGTCATCTCCCGTAGCAGTAAATTTACCAACGTTTAACGCCTGTTTGGACGTCAAATTTACAAACTATGAGGAGACTTATTAAGTTTTTTACTAAATTTTAGCCGTAAAATGTGGGTAAATTTAAAATTAAATCCGTCAAATTTAACTATTTTACTTTGTAGAGCTAATTTAGGAGAATAAAAAACAAACAGGCTTTAAAAGCTAAATTTTATTCTCCGAAAGCAAGATAAAAATCAGCGGATTTATCAGCGTTTCTCCGCGTGCGGCGTAGAGCATGACATCCTCGAAATAGTTATCGTTAATGCCGTAAACGTGGTATTCATATGCGCCGATACCGTATCCCATCGGAGTGATGTCTACGCGCGAGTACCAGGCGTCTTTAGCTAGGATATATCGGCTGGTGTCCTGCGAATAGACCCATAGCACGATATCATCTTTGTTTTTTTGTCGCATTAGCCACGTAAACGAGTTTGAGATGTCGTAGAAAAAGTACGTATCGCCGTTTGGCATCACAGCCTGAGCCGTATTGTTTAGGTCGCTGATGAGAACCTTGCTCTCAAAGCAGAGGTATTTGTTAAGCTCGATTTCTAGCGGCTTTTTTTCTACGTTGCCGTGGCGAACGACGATCTTGCCCTCGCTAGTATCCACCGAAAACGCGAGCAGCGCCACCACGCCGATGAGTAGCACGGCGGCGAAAATTTGCTTTATCATAATAAAACTCCTCGCAAAAGGTAGTATTTAGCGACGAAAAAGCTGCAAACAAGAGCATTTACGGCCAGCCAAAAAGAGGAAATTTTGAGCAAATGCTCGTAAGGTTTTTTCACGATTAGCTCCACCAAAAACGCCGATATGCCGTAGAAAATACCCAAAAACAGCGAGCCCCAGATGAGGTAGCCGACGTAAAAATACTCGCCCTTTAGCATGCAGTACGGGCATTTGTGATTTGGTTGCTCGTAGACGTAAAGCCCGAAAAAATAAGTAATCGCGTAGTATGCAATAAATAAAAACAGCAGGTTGCAAACAAAGCTCGCCATCGTCTGTTTGAGTAAATTTAGCGTCAAAATGACCGCAAAAATGGCGTAGTAAAATATGACCAAATTTAACTTCGTGTAGCCAAACGGTAGCTTTGGCGCCTGAAACACGACCGAGCAGCAAAAGACGGGCACCTTTAACGGCACGTTGCTAAAAAACAAAATCTCAGTAGCAAATTCGACCAAAACGCCGATAAAAAGCGCGGTGAAGATGACGTATTTTCGCTTTAAATACGGGAAATTCGTCGCCTTTAAATCAAGCGAATTTATGATAAGCCACAGTCCAAAGCCAAAGATAAGTAGCAGTTTTAGCAGTAGCAAAATGCCGCCGAATTCGTTTGAGCCGATGACGCCCGCGGAGCACATGGCACCCGGCACTACGTCTGCTAGCTCGTTTAGAGATAGCGCGAAAAATACGAACAAAACGATCTTGCAAACTACGGCGAAAAACAAAATCGTATTTACGAGGTAGTTGCGTTTTTCAAGGTCGTATTGTAAATTTGACGTCGAGTTAAAGTCCCATAGCCGCATGATACGCACGACGAAATACTGCGAAATACCCATCAGCACGATGATGATGAGCTCGATTAGCAAAAACGCGATAACAACGTCCGATAAAAATACGCTCACAGCATCTCTCCGTCCTGCATCCTCACGTAGCCGTCCACGAAGTCCAGATCGTCAAATAAAATATCGTGCGTGGCGACGACGACGGTCTTTTTTAGCTCTTTAAATTTTTTTAGCATTTCGATAAAAATAAGCGAGTTTTGCTTGTCCAAATTTGCCGTCGGCTCGTCGGCTAGTATGACGCTAGGATCCATCGCTAGAGCCCTTGCTATCGCGCATCTTTGCTTCTCGCCGCCGCTTAGCTTTGAGATTATTTGATCTTTTTTGTGCGCGATGTTGGCGAGATTTAGCGCGCGATCGATTTGCGAATTTAGCTCGGCTTTTTTAAGACTTGTTAGGCTTAGCGGCGCCAGTACGTTTTGATAGACGCTAAGGCCCTCGATCAGGTTAAAGGACTGAAATATAAACCCGACCTCGCTGTGTCTAAAATTTGAACTCATGATATCGGGCAGCTTTGAGACGTTGCGACCGTTAATCAGCGCTTCGCCGCTGCTTGGTTTGCTAAGCGCGCCTAGAATGCCTAGTAGCGTACTTTTGCCGCTACCGCTAACGCCTTTTAGGATGACTAGGTCGCCGCTTTTTACCGTCAAATTTATATTTTTCAGCGCGTGAAATTCGTTGGGTTTATTTTGATTGTAAATTTTACAGAGATTTTTTACTTCTATCGCGTTCATTTTACAGCCTCGCTCATGTCGCTAACGGCTATGCGCCACGACGGGATGATGACGAATGCCAAAAACGGAATCACGCTAAAAACAAAGATCAAAAACAGCATATTAAAGTCGATGATCGGCGTGAAATCCGTGAAATTCGCCACCTCGCTGCCTAAAAATATATCGCGTAAAAACGGCGCGCCGAATAAAAACACGTAGATATAGGCTCCCGCAACGCCTAGCAAATAGGCACTAAAAGAAACTACTATGTTTTGGATAAATTTAAGTGCGATGATGTTTCTCACGCTAAAGCCGATACTGCGCAATATCGCGATCTCCTTTTTCTTCTCGCCGTAAGCGAGCGAAATTTGATTTTTCAGCAGGATGAAAAACGAAACCATCGCCACGACGTAAAGCACCATGAAAATGCCGCCTTTGTAGTAGTAAAGGTGTCTTATTTTGGCTACTCCGTCCTCGATGCTCGTAACCTCGGTGTTTGGATAGACGTTTTGGATCTTTAGGGCCACTTCGCTGATCTCGTTTACGTTTGGCACCTCGACGTAGAGCCTAGTGTATTCGCCCTCTTTAAGGCTTAGCACTTCGCGCGCGGTGGCTGGATTCATGTAGATGACGTCATTTGAGACGATGCCCGTTTCATGCGGCGCGGTTTTGTTGATCTTCATCGGGATCATTTTTTCTTCGGTTAAAAAGTTAAAAACGTCCTCGTAATAAAGCTCCGCCATCTCTTTTTTAACGCCTTCGCCCACGATCATCTCGTTTTCGTCCAAATTTTCATCGCCGACGATGTGAAACCAGACTCTTTTTTGCGCGAAATAATACTCTCCCTCGACCGCTCCCTCGACGCTAGCAACGCCGGGGATCTTTGAGACGTCGTAGATATAACCGTCGTGCATCAGGTCGCGTTTGCCCGCGCGCAGAGCCTCGACGATGACTTCGGGTTTTGAGCGGGTCAAATTTGTAAGGTCGCTTTGGATGGAGCTTGAGACGAAAAGAACTGCGCTTAAGATAAACACGATAAAAGCGAAGATAAAAAAGCTAAAAGCGTGATCGGCGCGGTCTTTATAGAGCAGCGTAACGGCGTAATCGATAAAATTTTTACTCGGCATAGATAAACTTCCCGTACTCTTTTGAAATAAAATTCGTCGAAATTTGCGCGTCTTTGACGGATTTTTGGATCAAATTTAGCTGAGCTTCCTTGCCGGCTCTATCAAAGCCCAGATAATGCGCCCCGATACAAACGTAAAGGATCGCAAAAAAGCCCGCTAAAACGCAGATGAGTCTCACATCAACCTCTCTACTAAAAGAGTCGTGATCTCGTCAAATTTGACGATCTGTTTGCCGCCGTGATCTTTGGCAAAGGTCTTAGCGTCCTCTTCGTTTGCAAACGGTATGAGCTCGTTACCCATAGGTCCGAGTACGTTTGAACCGGTTACGTAGTAGGCGGTTCTGGCGTCGATTTTGTTTAGCTTGTAGTAGTCGCTAACGTAAATTTGATCGTCCTTTTTGCCTTTTTCGAAATAATACTTCATCATGTCCTTGACGCCGTCAAAGTAAAGCTCCTCTTTGCTTGTTTTCATCATCGTCGCCCACTGCGGGTTTTTGCCGATTAGCATACCGCAAACCGGGCAGCGAGCGCCTTTTGGCACGACGATTCTCTCGGCTTTTTGCGCTTTTTGTTTAGATTTTGAGGCTTGATCGCTCGTGCCTAAATTTGCCGGAGCGTCCCATAGGTAAAGTGCTGCTGCTTGTAGGTGCTTGTCGTACTCAGGAGCTTTGCTAGCGCCCTTTGCGTCGCATGTTTTTTTGAGGTGAGCTTTTAGCTCTGAGATGGCTTTAAAGCTTTTTGGATCGACTTTCTCACAGTTTGCTTCGTAAAATTCCTTACCCTGCGCGTAAACGCCGCCTTCGCGTTTAGCTTTGATCATCTTGTTATCGCCTTCAAAGTCCTGTCCGGCGATCTCGTATGCTTTGGCAAAGTCCATTATCTCGCCGCCGTTTTCGGCCTGGAACTCTTTCGCGTCGGCCTCGGTTGAAAAGGCGTATTTGCTGTTTCTAGTCATCGTGCCGCCTATTTTGCTGCCGACGACGTAAAAGGCTTTATTTGCATCGATCAAATTTAGATTTTTCGTATCGACGACCTGCGCGTCGCTTGGGATTTTGCCCTCCGTGAGCTCGTATAAGCAGTGGAGCGACGCTACTTGTTTGCCGTTATAAACGTGGTTGGTTTTATAAAATTTAACCAAATTCATCCCGCAAACGGCGCAGTACTCTTTATCCTCGCCGCTTCCTACGAGCGTAGCTTTGCTTGGATCTACGCTTTGAAACATCGGCTTCATCTTGCCGGCTTGCTCGTTTGCTTCGGCGCCGAAAAGTAGCGCCGCCAGCAGCGCCGAACCCAAAATAGAACGTAAAATCATATTATCTCCTTAAATTATTTAGTTTTATTTGTTTCCGGTTTTAAAAACTCCGCATTCTCGCATGCGACTTTTAGACCCTTTGCGCAGCTTTTGTCAAAGAGCTCTTTAGCCTTAGCAGTGTCGGCTGCGACGCCTTTGCCCTCGGCGTACATTATGGCTAGGTTATTGCAGCCTTTGTCGTAGTTTAGGTTGCAGGATTTTTCGTAAAATTCTTTAGCTTTGGCGTAGTCTTGCTCCGTACCTTGGCCGAATGCATACAAAAAGCCGAGGTTGTCGCAGCCGATACCCACGCCGCCCGCGCAGGCCTTTTCGTAAAATGATTTTGCTTTAGCGTAGTCTTTTTCTACGCCCATGCCTTCAAGGTGTAGGTAGCCTAGGTTATTGCAACCCATCATATCGCCGTAGTTGCAGGCTTTGGTGTAGAGCGAGATCGCCTTTTTGATATCGGTTTTGACGCCCGCTCCGTTTGCGTAAAGTAGCCCTAGTGCGGTGCAGCCCTCGTCGTCTTGGCAGGCTTTTTCGTAGTACGCAGCGGCTTTAGCGAAGTCCTGAGTTGCGCCGTTGCCGCTTTCGTAGATGTAGCCTAGGTTATTGCAAGCAAGCGCAAATTTGGCGTTGCAAGCTTTTTGGTATAAATTTATCGCCTTTTCGTAATTTTTCTCCACGCCGCCCGTACCTTCGAAATATACCACGGCAAGGTTGTAGCAGCCAGAAGCCTTGTTTCCCTCGTGGCAGGCTTTTTCGTAGATTTCTATCAGCTTTTTATGGTCGCCGCTTTGCTGGGCTTGCATGCCCTCTTGGATAAAGCCCGCGTTTGCGCTAGCGCATAAAACCGCCGCCGCTAGTAGTTTTTTATACATTTTTTCTCCTTTTAAATCGTTTTTACGTCACGCCCTCTAAAGGCTAGCGCGGTTATCAAAAGCATGCAGCCAAGCGCGATATAGACGCTAATGTGCACCGGCGGCAAATCTCCGCTAGCGTAAGAGTGCATGCCCGTTAGGTAAAAATTTACGCCAAAATAAGTCATCGCGATCGAAGCGTAAGAAAACACCGATGCGATCAAAAATACGTAGAGTGAATTTAGCTTTGGTATAAAGCGCAGATGTAGCGCGATCGCGTAAACTAGGATCGATACGTACGACCACGTCTCCTTGCTATCCCAGCCCCAGTAGCGCCCCCAGCTCTCGTTTGCCCAGATTCCGCCGAAGAAATTTCCAAGCGTTAGCAAGCAAAGACCTATGATTAGACTAGCTTCATTTATCGCTGCGATATATCTGATCTGCTCGTTTAGCCTCGCCTCGTTTGCTTTGTTTTTAAACGCCATAAGCCCTAGCGCGATAAGACCCAGCACGCAACCAAGGCCTAAAAATCCATAGCTAGCAGTGATAACCGATACGTGGATACTGAGCCAATACGACTTTAGCACCGGCACAAGGTTGGTAATCTGCGGATTTACGAAGCTCATATGCGCCACCAGCATCACGATGCCAGCTAGCAGCGCGGCCGCCGCAAGCGCAAGCAACGAACGCCTAAAAAATATCATCCCCGCTAGCGCTCCGGACCAGCCGATGTAGATCATTGATTCGTAGCTATCGCTCCAAGGTGCGTGTCCTGAGACGTACCAGCGCAGAGCTAAAGCCGCCGTATGCAGGGCAAATCCTAGCGCAAACGCCGCTAAAATCGCTCGCTCAAGCGGTAAAATCCTTCTAGATAAAAACACCGAAGCAAGCCCTAGTAAAAGCGCAGCAAAGCCCAAAATCCAGTAGAAATAAACCAGTTTTTTAAACACCGAAGCGCGGTTATAAAACACCTCGGTATCGACCCTGCTAACGCTAGGTAAAATTTCCTCCGAAGCCGTTCGCTGATAGTTTCTTAGCGCAGCTAGCGCGGAGTCGGCCTTGCTCCAGTTATTATCCGCGATACCCTCTTGCAGACCCATGAGATAGTCGTTTAGCATGTTTTTTGCTTCCAGAGCGACTCGCTCGTCGTTAAAGACGTCGTTTGGCGATAGCCATGCGTGCTGCAGGTCGTTTGCTGCCGGGATAAATTTAAAAAACGTGCCCTTAAACGTGAGATACGCGATGTTTAGTCGCTCGTCAAATTTGATGAGGTCGTTATCGAGCGCGCCTCGTTTTGATAGAGGTTTTTCGTTTGCGGCTTCGACCTGCGCGGCTAGTTTATACTCGCCGTTTGCGTCAAACGCATCCCTGAAACTCGCGTAATCTCCGCTCAAATTTAACATCTTTTTTATCTCGCCGTTTTTTATTTTGACGATTTTGATCTCTTGCCACAGCGCGGGGTTTAGATTCATCCCAAGCACGATTTGTTCGGCGCTTAGACCGTAAAGCGAGTCTGTGCCGGAGATTTTATTTACGATTTCGCCCGCTTCGGTGCTGAGCGGCTTTATCCTGCCCGCGTAGTCTTGTACGAGAAGCTTTGCAAATTCGCCGTTAGCGTGAGCGGCGGTGTTTGCGGCGAAAGTTTTTAAAATTTCGCTCTCGTTTTGCTCGGCCGCGTTTGCGTTAAAATTTAAAAAACCAAGCGCGATAAAGGCCGCGACGAGAGAAAATCGGCTATTTTTGATGAAATTTATGAGCTTTAAAAATCGGCTATTTTTAGTAAAAAAGTTGCCAATGACTCCGACGCAAAGTAAGAAATATCCGATATAGGTCGGGATTTTGCCCGGGTCGCGGTTGACCTCTAGCACCGTGCCTTGCTCGTCCGCGTCGTAGGAGGACTGAAATAGCTTAAAACCTTGCAAATTTAGCGGATGATTCATGTAAATTTTATACTTTGCCAAAATTTCTCCCGAATCAGATAATGCCTCTACGTCGCTAGAGTATGAGGACGGGCTTTGCGAGCCGGGGTAGCGTTCAAGCTCAAATTTAATAAGCTTTATCGAAAACGGCAAGCTAACTAGCTTTGAGCCCCAGGTTAGCATTATCTCCTCGCCGTCAAAATTTAGCATACTAGGCTCGCCCAGCCAGCCTACGCCGCCGTGGATTTTGGCTGTTTGTTCGCGCTGCCCTTCAAAGCCGGCTTTTACTACGAGAGTGCCTCGCTCGCCTTTGGGTGCAGGTTTATAGGAGTCAAATTTGACGGTAAAATTTTTTGAGTTTATGGTTTGCGTGAAGTTAAAATTATTATCGCCGATTTGGGTTAAATTTAGCGGATACTCGAAAAATGTGTCTTTTGTGCGTATTTGCAAAAACGGCTTGACGCTCACCATCTCGTTTTCGCTTTTCCCCGCTCTTACGTGCAGTACGCCCTCGGCGCCCAGATAGCGTGTCAAAGCCGCGCCGATAAAGATAACGATAAATGCCGCGTGAAGTACGAAGGAGCCGAATCGGCGCCACATTTTGGTTTTTACGATGATAGCGAGCAGGCAAAGCGCGAGCGTGCTCATGACGCACTCGTACCAGCGCGCCTCGTAGACTAAAATTTTAGCCGTTTGCGTATCGTAAATGCTCTCTAAAAAGGTTGCGACGCCGGCACCTGCGGCTAGGATAAAGAGGAGGCAGAGCGCGAACTTGTAAGAGATGAAAAATTTTAATATTTTTAGCGCGC
>NZ_CALHXD010000015.1 GCF_938040115.1 uncultured Campylobacter sp.
TTTTACGGGAGCTACTAGCTGGGTGTCCGAGCCGATAAAGACGTTTTTGCCGATTATCGTTTTATGCTTGGCTTTGCCGTCGTAGTTGCATGTGATCGTGCCGCAGCCTACGTTTGTGCCGCTGCCTATCTCGCAGTCGCCCAGATAGCTTAGGTGGCCTGCTTTGACGCCGTTTAGCCTGGCTGCTTTTAGCTCGACGAAATTTCCGATATGGGTGTTTTTAATCTCGCATTTTGGGCGCAGGTGCGCTAGAGGGCCGACGTCCGAGTCCTCGATGACTGAGTTTTCTACGACCGAGCCGCTTTTGATGACAGAGTTTTTGATGAGGCACTCTCCGACGACGCTTACGTTTTCTTCGATGACGCACTCGCCTTCAAATTTTGCTCTAGAGTCAATGTAAATGCTATTTGGCAGACGCATTAGTACGCCGCTTTTCATCAAATTTTTCTTTATTTCGTCCTGCATCAAATTTTCTGCGATACTGAGCTGAAATTTATCGTTTATGCCCATGAAATTTTGCTCTTCGACGCTGATGGCCCAGCACTTTAGACCGCGCTCGTTTGCGATTTTTATCGCGTCGGTTAGGTAGAATTCTTTCTGCGAGTTTTCGTTGCCGATGAGAGGCAAAATCTCGCGCAAAACTTCGCTTTTAAAGCAGTAGCAGCCGGCGTTTGCGCTTTTTATCATTTTTTGCGTTTCGGTCGCGTCTTTTTGCTCGACTATGGCTTCTACTTTGCCGTTATTTATGATCACTCGGCCGTATCCGTAGGGGTCTGCCGCCTCAAAAACGCTAAGAGCGATGTCCGCGTTGCCAGCGCTTAGGCGTATTAGGTCGTTGATTTTTATAAGCGGCATATCTCCGCACAAAATCAGCGTTTTTTCGCTATTTAGCGGGATGTTTTTTAGCGCGCCCGCAGTGCCCGGGAACTCTTTTAAATTTTGCTCGTAAATTTTAGTTTGAGGGAAAATTTCTTTGATTTTAGCTTCCACTAGCTCTTTTTGATAGCTCAAAACCACGCTCACGTCGCTACTGATCTCATAAGCCTTGCGCAAAATATGGATAATCATCGGCTCTCCGCAAAGCTCGAAAAGCACCTTTGGTTTAGTTGATTTCATCCTCGTGCCAAGCCCCGCGGCAAGCACCACTACGCCGATATCGCTCATCTTTTTTCCTTGTTTAAATTTGAGCGATTTTATCTCAAATTTGCTAAATGCGGGATTAATGCTTTTTGGACTTAACAATTTCTTAAGTATTAATCAATATAATCACGAGTTTTAAAAATAATCAAAATCAAAATTTAAAGGATGTTGCTTGCTTTCGTTTTTAAAAAAGGCCTTAAGAAGAAATCAGTTTTTGTTTAATCTCCACCTGATTTTATCGATTATTTTTGCTATTCCGTTGCTTGTTGTCGGCGTTACGGGCGGGATTTTGTCGTATCAGCACGAGCTTGAGGAGCTTATAAATTTAAACGCTGTCAAGGTCGAAAAAACCAGCGAAATGCTAAGCGTTGAGAAAATCTTGCAAAGCTTTAGCGAGCAAACGGGCGTTAAGCAACCCGCAAGGCTCGTGCTACCAAAAAACGAAAACGAAGCGATCAAAATTTATGCTAGTAATAGCGATGCTTATCTGGTCGATCCATATACCGCGCAGATCATCGGCAAGGACTACGGAGTTACTTTTGTGCGCGTAGCGATGTCGCTGCACCGAAATTTGGGCCTTGCGCTAGCGGGCAACAAAACCGCGGGCGAAGTGGGCAAGCAGATCGTGGGCGCTAGTACGGTCGCGATGATAGTGCTCGTGATAAGCGGCGTTTGGCTACATTTCCCGAGACTAAAACGCAAATTTGCCGAGGCGGTGAAGCCAAATTTTAAACTCAAGAAATACGCCCTTTTTCATAACCTGCACACGAGTTTAGGCGCCTTGAGCGCGGTGATTTATCTCGTCATCTGTCTGACCGGACTCATGTGGTCGTACCGCTGGTATAACGGCGCTGTGACGGAGCTTTTCGTTAGCGCGCAAAATTTGCCCAAAGAGACCGCGCAAAAAGACGGAGCGCCCGCAAAAGCAGAAGGCAAAAAGAACGCCGAGTATAAATTTAGCGACGCGCAGAAGGCTTATGAGATATTTAAATCAAGCGGCATAGAGTATAAGGAATTTAGCCTGATGCTTGCGGCCGGAGATAAGATAAACGTCAGATACTACGAGCCGGACGCGCCAAACACCGCTCGTCCGAAAATGACCGCCGTAAACGTAAAAGAGGGCAAGATGGCTGAGCAAAAGCAAACCGAGGGCATAACCGTAGGCATGGTAAAGAGCACGAACTATCAGCTGCATACGGGGTATTTTTTCGGGATTGCGGGTAAAATTTTGTGGTCGGTCGTTTCGCTTTTGATGGCGCTTTTTATCTTTAGCGGCTTTTATATGACGGCAAAAAGGGCGTTTAAGCCGAAAAAGGCCTAGTTAAATTTGCTCTTTACGCGTGCGAGCTATAAATTTATCAAATTTATAGCTCGCGGCAAGACGCTGCCTTTTGTTTTTGTTTAAAATTTCGCTTCTTAAATCAAATTTTTAGAAAAAATTAGTATTTAAATTTGGTCAAGAAAAGTGCCAAAAAAACGAAATATGACCAAAAACGCAAAATTTAAAAAAATTTCACATTGATTTGGAACGCCTTTTGCAAAAAGCTAATCTAAGTTTAACTGTTTTTTCAACTAAAAAAAACTAAAATACAAACTAAAATTTTTAAATAGAAAGTTGCAAGATGGATTTAGGTAGCCTCGTCGGTTGGATAGTTATTATGGTGCTTTTGCTAGGTTCCATGCAAATGGGCGTCGGAATCGGAGCTTACATCGATATTCCCTCTGTTTTGATCGTTTTTGGCGGTACGATTTGCGCGCTGATGATCGGTTTTAAGATGGAGCAGATAAAAAAGCTAGGCACGTTTTACGGCATCGCGGTAAAACCAAAAACCTACAATCTCCCAGAAATTGTAAAAAAAATGGTCGAGTACTCCACAAAAGCTCGCCGAGACGGTATCCTGGCTCTTGAGAGTGATGCAAATAACGAAACCGATCCATTTCTCAAAAAGGGTCTATCTATGGCGGTTGACGGCAACGAACCAGACGCCATCAGAACGCTGCTTGAGATAGATATGGAGCAGGCCAGCTCAAGACACGGCGATAATATCAAAATTTTCGAACAAATCGCGGGTTTTGCGGGCTCGATGGGTATGATCGGTACGCTCATCGGCCTGGTCGCGATGCTCATGAATATGTCCGATCCCTCAGCTATCGGTCCATCGATGGCGGTCGCGCTCATCACGACGCTTTACGGCGCGATGATAGGAAACATCCTTGGCTCGCCCGTGGCAAACATCCTAAGTATCCGCGACAAAGACGAAGGCACGGCAAAAGTGCTGATGCTAGAGGGCATAATGGCGATACAAGCCGGCGACAACCCTAGGACGCTCGAGATGAAGTTGCTATCGTTTTTACCGCCTAAAGACCGCGTCAGTCAGTTTGATAAGTAGTAAAAATGGCTAAAAAATTAATCGATCCGGGCGACTGCCCCAAATGCTTACCCGAGTGGCTCGCGGCGTTTGGCGACTTGATGTCGCTTCTGCTTTGCTTTTTCGTACTGCTTCTTTCTATGAGTACGATGGACGCAAAGAAGCTAGAAGCTGCGATCGGCTCGCTAAGCGGGGCTTTGGGTGTGCTTGAGGGCGGCGCGAAACCCGACGTCAGTGCTGAGCAAAACCAAGACGACCACGCCACCTCAAACAAAGAGCGCACGGGCGTGAAGTCGAATTTCGAGCAGACGCTGCGCTCTATCAACGAACTTTTGCACGCTAGCGGCTCGCCTGAGGTTACGTTTGAGGAGAGTGAGAGCGGATTTGTGATTAGGTTGCCGGCAAATTTACTCTTTGCAAAAGACAGCGCCCAGCTGCAAAGCGACGATGCGCTGCTGTTTTTAAAACGTATCGCGATGGTGATAGCCAAACTACCGCCAGACGTCGTAGCAAACGTGATCGGACATACCGATAGCGAGCAGCCGGCGTCTGCCGAGTTTAAAGACAACTGGCAGCTATCGTCGGCTAGAGCTATTAGCGTAGTTAGCGAACTTATAAAAGACGGCGTCGATCCTAAAAAGCTAACCGCATCAGCAAAGGCCGAATTTGAGCCGTTCGCGACGAATTTTACCGAGCAGGGCAGGGAGAAAAACCGCAGGGTTGAGATTCACTTCGTTTCGTTAAATTTAGACGACAAAGCCAAAACGCAAAAAAGCATACTGGACGCGCAGGAGTAAATTTGAAAAAACTGACGTTTTTGCTGTTTTTTATATTTGCGGCGGTCGCGATCGGCGAGGATAATGTAACGATCCCGACCGTAAATCTCAGCCTAAGCGCGCCCACTACGCCTACACAGCTAGTTAGCTCGCTAAACGTCCTGCTGGTCCTTACTGTCCTCACGCTCGCGCCATCGCTGGTTTTTATGATGACGAGCTTTTTGCGGCTCATTATCGTTTTTTCGTTTTTACGCCAGGCGATGGGTACGCAGCAGATGCCGCCTTCTACGGTGCTTATTAGCCTTGCGATGGTGCTTACGTTTTTTATCATGGAGCCTGTGGGCAAGCAAGCCTACGAAGCGGGCGTGCAGCCGTATCTAAGCGAACAAATCGGCTACCAAGAGGCCTTTGAGCGCGGCGTGAAGCCGTTTCGCGAGTTTATGATAAAAAATACGCGAGAGAAGGATCTGGCGCTGTTTTTGCGTATCAGAAATATGCCAAACCCGCAAAGCTTCGACGATATCCCGCTCACGGTCGTGATGAGCGCGTTTATGATCAGCGAGATGAAAACGGCGTTTGAGATAGCCTTTTTGCTCTATCTGCCGTTTTTGGTCATCGATATGGTCGTTAGCTCCGTGCTTATGGCGATGGGTATGATGATGCTGCCGCCGACGATGATTTCACTGCCGTTTAAGCTGCTTATTTTCGTGCTCGTCGACGGGTGGAATTTGCTCGTCATGAACCTCGTTAAAAGCTTTCATTAGGTTTTTTGTCGCTATAATCTTAAAAAAGCTCCGCGCGCCGCTTAAATTTTCATTTTATTTCACCTACGGCGCCAGACTTCAGGCGGCGCAAACCCGCTCAAATTTAGCCCGCGCCGCCCAGAGCTAATAGGGAAGGGTTTAGATGAAAAAAATTTATATATTTTTGAGTTTTTGCGTTTTTTTAGGCGGCTCGGAGGTTAAATTTGAAGGAAATTTGCACGAGCTGATTTTAGCCGCGCAGAGCTCAAATTTAGCTCAAATTTCAAACTACGAACCGCAAAAAGCGCAACTGCAAAAGGACGCAGTAAAAAGTGCGTATATGCCAAGTCTCATGGTTGAGGGCGGATATAGCTTTTTAAGCGGCGACATAAACGTCCTGCGCCCGCAAAGAGCCGCCACGGCAAGGGCGATTTTGGAGCTTGCCGTTTATGACGGCGGCAAGCGCGAGGCTCTGCTAAGTTCGCTTTCGCACCTTAGTGCGGCTGAAATTTTAAAAAACGAGGAGTATCAAAACCTGCTTGCGTTTAACGCGACTAAGCTTTATTTTAGCTTTTTGTCGCTGGGCGAGCTCGCGACCGCAAAAGAGGGCGAGATAAACTACCTAAAAAACGCGCTAAATAGGCTGGAAAAATACTACCGCGCAGGACTTAGCGACGAGAGCGAGTATGAAGCGGTAAACGCCAGATACGCCATGGCGCTGGCCGAACGCCTCGAGATCTCGCAAAATCAAAACGAGATAAAAAATCAAATTTACGCGCTAACGGGCAGAGATATCGAGCCTGTGGCGGGCTCTAGGATCGCTTTTTTGGACGATGAAAACTCCACGCCGCAAAAAAGCGCAAAGCCAGAGCTTGAGGCGCTTAGGCTAAATTTTGCCGCGGCTTTGGAGGACGAAAAGATAACCGCGTCCGAGACGAACCCGCAAATTTTCATAAAAAATACCTACACCTTTATGCGCACTCATTACGATAGAAATTTGCTGCCGGCGCAGTATAGAAGTGCGCTGGAGCCGTATTTTGACGACTTTTTTAAGCCAAATTTAAATACAAACGAGCTGATTTTGGGCTTTAGCTGGAAGGCGTTTGATTTTGGCGCGAACAAAAAGCAGCGCGAAATAAAGCGCATAAGCGCGCTGCAAGCGAAGCTAAATTTAGATCAAAAGCGCTTGCAAAACGAGCTAAATTTGACGAATATCAAAAACGACCTAAAGACGCTAGAGCAAAAGATAGCCGCGGGCGAAAGTGCGCTAAACTCGGCGCAAACCTCGCTAAATGCCGTTAGCAAAAAGTATGAAGCCGGGCTGCTTGGGTACGTCGAGTTTTTAAACGCGACCGCGCAGAGCTTTAGCGCAGGCAGCGCGCTGGAGCTAAGCAAGAGTAAATTTGAGATCAAAAAGGCGGAGTATCTATACGAGCGCGGCGGCAAGATCGCCGAAAATATCGAAAAAACGGAGCGCAAATGAATAAAATTTTACTTTTTTTACTGAGCGCGGCGGTTGCGCTTTGCGCGCAGGATAAAATTTACGCGAGCTTTGACGTCGCGCCCGCAAAAGACGCGCAGCTCGCGCTAAAAGCCGTCGGTATCGTAAAGGCCGTAAACGTAGAAATAGGCTCTGCGGTAAAGCGCGGCGACGTGCTACTCGAGCTTGAAAACGAGAGCGAAAAGCTAGCCGTAAAGCTCGCTCAAAACGACCTAGAGAGCGCGCAGACGGCAAAAGCCCACGCAAAAAGTGTGCTGGATAAATTTAAGCTCGTTCAAAGCGTGAGCTCGAAGCAGGCTTTTGAAAATGCGGAATTTGATTTTAAAAACGCCGCGCTAGCTGAAAACAGGGCGCATCTGGCGCTAAATTTGGCGCAAAAGCGGCTAGAAGACACGCGACTACTAGCACCTTTTGACGGGACGATCTCAGGCAAGAGCATCGAGGTCGGCGAGGGTGTTGGCGGCGTAGCGCAAAAGCTGATGTTGATTTTTTCGTATCCGGACGTGAAGCTCAAACTTAGCTTTGATGAAAAATTTAAAGACCGCGTGAAAATCGGCAGCGAATTTGTCTATAAACTAGACGGCCAAAGCGAGGAGAGGCGCGGTAAAATCAGCCTCATCTACCCGACTATCGATACGAAAAACGGCAAAATTTACGCCGAAGTACGGGCGCGAAATTTGACGCCGGGGCTTTTTGGCGAGGGATATATCGTCTCAGATTCGCAGGTTGAAACGGATGCCGAGCCTAAAAAAGAGGACGCAAATAAAACGTCTGGGCTTAAATTTGACGGCTTTAAAAACGGCGGGCTTGCGAGCGCGAAATTTGACGATAAAAAAACAAGCCTTGGCGCGGCTAGGTTTTTAAATTTGCGGGCGCAAACGAAAAGTGACGCAAATTTGAACTCAAATTCGGCGTACGGCATTAAATTTGACTCCGCTTCGAAAAATGCAAATTTGATGAGCGGGTCAAATTTATCGTATAAACAAGGCGGCGTAAATTTAAATCCCGAATTTGATGCGGCGCAAATTTTACTAGCCGCTAAACGCCAAACGCTTTTTGCGCAGCAGGGCGGACGGGTAAATTTGACGCAAAAGGCAGTTTTGGCGAAGGCGCAAAATGTATAAACTAGCCATAAATCGCCCGATTACGACGCTGATGTTTTTCGTCGCGCTCGTATTTTTCGGGGCGATGTCGCTTTTTAGGATGCCGGTAAATCTCTTCCCTGAGGTCGTCATCCCGCTGGTTAAGATCACGACCTACGCGCCGGGTGATATGAGCCTCATCGAGAGCAGGGTCACTAAAAAGATCGAAGACGAGGTCTCGACGATAGACGGTATCAAAAAGATCAGGTCATATACATTTAATAACCTCAGCATCGTTTTGGTCGAGTTTAATCTCAAGAAAAACATCGACGTCGCCACGAACGACGTGCGCGACAAGGTCGCAAAGGCAAAGCTCGATGCCCAGCCAGAGATAGAGAAAATCAACAGCGACAGCGGCAAGGTGGCGAGCTTTTTCGTTAGCCGTAAGGATGAAAATTTAACCGCGCTCATGCAAACGGTAAAAGACGAAGCAAAGCCGTTTTTGCAGCGCGTAAAAGGCGTGGGCAAGGTCGATGACAAGGGCTTTTTGGAGCCTGAGATTAAAATTTACCTAGATCCGTTTAAGCTCGATAAATACGCCCTGACCGCAGCCTCGGTCATAAATATAATCAAATCGCAAAATTTAAAAGCTCCGCTTGGCAAGCTCGAAAACAGCGAGTTTGAGATATTTTTAAAGAGCGAATTCGACGCTAAAAGCGTGCGCGAGCTAGAGGAGATCCGTCTGCAAAAGGACGTATTTTTAAAAGACGTCGCGCGCATTGAGCTATCTCATCACGACACCGACGCCGTAGCGATGTATAACGGCAAGCGCGGAGTGCTGCTTGACGCTATAAAAGTAAGCGGCGCAAACACGATCGAGACGATAGACGCGCTTAAGGCTAAAACTGGCGAACTAGCGGCAAAACTGGGTGCAAACTACGAAGTAGAGCGGGTTTACGAAAAGAGCGAAAGCATCCTAAAGCACATAAATCAGGTCAAATTTGACATGATGCTGGGCGTCGCGCTCACGGTCGTCATCGTCTTTTTCTTTTTGCGAAGCTTTAGCGCGACTATCATCGCTGCGCTTGCGATCCCGGCTAGTATCGTGGGGACGTTTTTTATCATCGACGTTTTGGGCTTTGATCTAAACCGCCTCACGCTGCTGGCTCTCACGCTTGGTATCGGTATATTTATCGACGATGCGATCGTGGTCGTAGAAAATATCTCCAAAAAGATGCAAGAGGGCGAGAGCAATCCGCTAAAAGCGAGCTTTGAGGGCGTGCGCGAGATAGCCTTTAGCGTGCTTAGCATTAGCGCGGTGCTGCTTTGCGTGTTTGTGCCGATTGCCTTTATGGAGGGCATCGTCGGGCAATATTTTAACTCCTTCGGTATGAGCGTGAGCGGCGGTATCGTGGTGTCGTTTTTGGTTTGCATTATGCTGATACCTAGCCTGGCGGCTAGGTTTTTAGGCAAGGGCGAGAGTAAATTTTACCGCGTGACGGAGCCCGTATTTGAGGCTCTGGAGAGCAGTTATGAGCGACTTTTGAAGCTTATTTTGAGGTTTAAAACCGTGTTTGTTATCCTTACTTTGGGCGTGCTGGCTCTTTGCATGAGCCTAGCCGGCAAGGTCGGTATGGACTTTTTGCCCGTCGAGGACGAGGGGCAGTTTGAGATATTTTTAAAAGCAAGCCCGGGCATCTCGGTCGAGGCTATGAGCGCTAGAGCCGGCGAGGTCGTGCGCGCCGTAGATAGCGATCCGCGCGTCGAGTACTCCTATATGATCGCTGGTTACACGGACTCAAAGGACGCGTATAAGGCTAAAATTTACGTCCGCTTAAAGGGCTTTGAGTCGCGAAAAGAGCGCCAAACGCAGATAATGGACGAGTATAGAAAAAAGCTTAAATTTGAAGGCCTCAGCGTCAAAGTCCTGCAGATACCATACGTCGATACGGGCAGCGACAGCGAGCCCGTGCAGCTAACGATCACGGGAGATAGCCTAGAGAAGCTAGACGAAATCCTGCCAAAAGCCATCGCCATGGTGCGCGCTATCGAGGGCACGACGGATGTGGGCAGCGATAACGAAGACAAGATAAACGAGCTACAAATCAGCGTAAATAAAGACAAAGCCAAACGCCTAAACGTCGATCCTAGCGCGGTGGCGCAGGTGATATATGCCTCCTTTGGTCAAAACAGGCTTGGTAGCTTTGATAACGGCGACGCGCAGTACGATATGATACTGAGGTTTGACGACGAGTACCGCAAGGATGTGCAGGCGCTGCAAAAACTAAAGATCAAAAATGCTCACGGCGAGAGTATAAGCCTAAGCGCGGTGGCGGAGTTTAAAACGAGCAAGACCTTTTCTGTGATAAACCGCTTTAACAAACAGCGTCAGATCAGGATCGTCGCAAACGTAGATAACGTCCCGCTGGGTGCTGTGCAAAAGGGTATCGACGAAAATATCGGTCAAATTTTGCCCGCGGGCTACGACTACGTGATGACGGGCTTTATCGAGATGATGAACGACACGAACGCGGCCTTTGTCTTTACGATCAGCCTTAGCGTCGTACTCATCTATATGATCCTGGCCGCACTCTACGAGAGTTTTATTTTGCCGCTCATCATCATGATCTCAATGCCGCTGGCGTTTGGCGGCGTGGCGGTCGGGCTGTATCTTAGCGGCAACTCCTTTAGCCTATTCGTCATGGTCGGCGCGATCTTGCTTTTTGGTATGGTGGGTAAAAACGCGATTTTGGTCGTGGATTTCGCCAACCGCTACGCAAACGAGGGCGTGGAGCTAAACGAAGCCATCGTGCGAGCTGGCGTCAAAAGACTGCGAGCGATACTGATGACTACTTTTGCGATGATATTTGCGATGCTACCGCTTGCTCTTAGCAGGGGCGCTGGATACGAGGGCAACTCTCCTATGGCGATATCGGTGATCTCGGGGCTCATTAGCTCGACGCTGCTAACGCTACTCGTCGTGCCCGCGCTCTTTGGTGCAGTGTATAAGATAGATAAATTTGTGAGTAAAATTTATAAAAGAGAGGAAATTTAGGGCTTAAATTTGAGTTTGCTTTCGGCGAGACTTGTATCAAATTTGCGCTCGGTGGTTGCTCGACCGTTGGGCGCTGATTTTGATTAAACTAAAAAGCCGATTTTGCTTTGAGACCACATTAAATTGATTTCCGTAATTTAACGTAACAAATTTGTCGTTTTGCATTCGTCTGCCTCTACTAAACCCTGTTTTTAAATATTCAACGCAAAATATAGATTCCTTATTTATTTGATAATGATTTTAGAAATTATTAATTATTAAAATGCTAAAATCCGCGCCGATTTAAAGTAAATTTTAAAAGGACAAATTTTAAACGTGAGTATACTTGACAAAAAGACGATGTATAAAATTCATACTTATATTTCACTCATATTTTGCATTCCGCTAGTTATCGTTTGCTTTACTGGTTCGGTTTTAGTTTATAAAGATGAGATAAATAATATTTTAATGCCAGGCGTCATCTATGTAGCAGACGGCAACGATAAAAAGAGGCTAAAATTTGACGAACTGAGAGAAAAAATAGAAAAAGAGTATCCGCATCACGAGATCGTAGGTTGGAATATCGACGTAGATCCGCAAAAAACGGACAAAATTTGGCTTTTGCCTCACGGCGCGGGCGAAAAAGAGTGGGCGTGCGTGTATCTGGACGCTTTTAGCGGAGAGATAAAAAGCGGTCTCGTGCCGCACGATAGCGGATTTATCGGCGTCATGACCGAGCTTCACGAAAATTTGCTTCTTGAAAAAAGCGGTCAAATTTTACTTGGTCTGACGGCGATTTTTGCCTTTATTATTTCGATTAGCGGCTTTATCGTTTACCGAAATTTTTGGGCGAATTTGCTGCGTCTTCGGTTTTCGCGCATGGCTACTTTTATGAGTGATTCGCACAAATTTATCGGCGTTTTTTCAACGCCCGTTATCTTTGCGGTCGCGCTTAGCGGTGCTTGGTGGGAGCTTAGGTTTATGTTTATGCCGCCTTTCGATAATTCTAAATTCGTAATCGGTCCGCAAATTTACGACAAAAATATCTCAATCGACGCCCTGGTACAAAAAGCAGCCTCGGATATGCCAGGATTTAGGACGCATTACGTTAGTTTTCCGTTTTATGAGGGTGCAAATATCACGCTTTACGGGCAAAAACCGCAGCAAAGCTTCCTACATAGTCAGTACTCAAGCACCGTTACTTACGATAAAAACAGCGCAAATTTAATCGATGTAAAAGATATAGAGCTAGCAAGCAAAACGGATAAATTTTTATCGACGTTTAGGCGCGCTCACTACGGCGACTATAATGCAGCGACCAAATTTATCTGGTTTTTGTGTGGGCTAGCTCCGCTTGCGCTTAGCGTTTCGGGGATTTATTTATGGATAAAAAGATCAAATTTTAAAAGGAGAAAAAGATGAGAAATAAAATTTTGTTTTCGGTTGCGGCTATAAATTTGCTCGCGTCCGTTCAAATTTTAGCCGCTCAAAACGGCGGGAACGTAGCAGGCAAAGAGACGCTTGATGCCGTCGAGGTAACTAGCGAACAAAGGCGCGACGACGTAAAATACAACGCAAAAGAGCTCGTAAAAAGTACTACTAGGCTAGACCTCACCTCGCGCCAAACGCCTCAGTCGCTAACCGTCATCACCGAGGCCAGGCTAAAGGATCAAAATATCAACGACTATCAGGTGCTTTTGCGAAATATCCCGGGCGTCACGCTTAGCAAGTGGGATGAGCGCGTATATCCTACGGCTAGAGGCTTTAAGATAGATTATTATTTGCTTGATTCGATGCCTAGCTTTGGCGGATTTAGTCTAGGCGCAAACGATATGAGCATGCTACCCTATGAGCGCGTCGAGGTCGTAAAGGGCGCAAACGGCCTACTAGCGGGTGCAGGCAATCCAGCGGCTAGCTTAGATTTCATCCGAAAAAGAGCAAATTCAAAAGAATTGACGGGAAATTTCAAACTAAGTGCGGGCTCTTACGATAGATACGGCGTATCGGGCGACGTGCAGACTCCCGTAACTGCCGATGGTAACGTGCGAGCTAGAGCGTCGTTTATGCACGAGAAGTCTCGCTCGTATATGGACTACTATAACCGTAAAAACACCGCTATCTACGGCGTTGTTGATGCAGATATCATGGATAGCTCGTGGCTGAGCCTAGGCGCTTTTTATCAGGAGCTAAAGCGTCACGGCATACGCTGGGGAGGAATGCCCGCGTTTTACAAAAACGACGCTAGGCGCGAATTTAGCAAAAACGAAATTTTTTCGCAGCCTTGGACTAGGTGGGATATCAAGACTTTTGACGTTTATGCCGATTTTAAGCACTATTTTGAAAACGAAGCCAGCCTAAATCTCTCCTACTCCTTCCGCCGCGCAAATACGGATACTAATTTGCTCTACTACGGCGGCAAGGTAAATTTAGACGACACGGGCGACATCGGCGGACTTAGCGCCTACGCAAACAAACGCGAAGAAAATATTCACAACGTAGACGCATACGTAAACCTGCCGTACGAAGCGTTTAGCTTGTCTCACGAGGCGGTTTTTGGCGCGATGTATAACAACTACCAAAACAGCTCCGATAAGGTCAGTAGCTATTGGTTAAATCGTACGACTCCGGCGGGCCTAGCCTACTCAGCACGCACTAGGATAGATTTTAAAAACCTCCATATCGACGATCCCAGATTTCCTTACGCCGATCAAAACAACGCCGATAAAACGGTGCAAAAGGCCATATATTTGGCTAATAAATTCTCAATCACGGACAAGCTTAAGTTTTTGCTAGGAGCCAGAATGAGCTACTATAAGTACCGCATAACAGGCGGCAACGGCAATAGAAACTTTACGCAAGAAATCACTCCGTATCTAGGCATCACGTACGACATCGGCGAAAACCACACGCTTTATGCTAGCTATACAAGCATCTTTAAACCCCAAACCGTAAAGGATATCAACGACAAATACTTAGATCCAATCCAAGGTAAAGACTATGAGCTTGGCATAAAGGGAGATTATTTTGAAGGCGCGCTATCGGCCTCTTTTGGCGTATTTAAGGTTGTACAAGATAAGCTAGGCGCAAAAACCGGACAAAAGATCCCAGGCACTACGACCGACGCGTACGAAGCTAAAAAAGGCGTAACGAGCAAGGGCTTTGAAGTGGACGTAAACGGCGAGATAAATCAAAACTTAAGCCTAGGTCTTGGGCTTACTCACTTTAACGCCAAGGACGCAGACGGTAAGAAATTTGACACCGAAAGCTCGCGCACTACGGCAAATCTCTTTGCCAAATACTCTATAGCGGACTTTAGAGCGGGTGCCGGAGTGCAGTATAAAAGTAAAATTTACGTCGGTAGCGGCGCAAACGAAATCACGCAAAAGGCCTACACGCTGGCAAATTTGATGTTTGGCTACAAGATAAGCAAAAACTTTGACATCCAGCTAAACATCGATAACGTATTTAACAAAAAATACTTCGAGGGCATCGGAAACAACAAGATGGTCTACGGCGATCCAAGAACGTTTAATCTAGGCTTTACGTATAGTTTCTAAGTGATTTTTGGATTTTGCCGCGCGGCTTGATTTACGAGCGCGGCAATCTGAGCTATAAATTTGGCGCTTTTTGTCGGTATTAAATTTTTAAATTTACGAATGACGATAGGCGCCGAATTTAGATATAAAATTAAGCGTAAATTTGTCTTAATACGCTAAAAATACCCTTTTAACGAGCGATAAATTTGTTACAAACTCGGCTATGTCTAACCGCAGACGAGTATTTTAAAGTTTATTTTAAGCGTTATTTTGGCGAGCGTAAGGTAAGATTAAGGCAAAATTTTCTTAAGGCTAAATTTTGAAACGCGCTCTTTCCCAGGCTATTTCTCATGTTTTCATTCTTATGCTAGTTGCGGCATTTGCTAGCGGTTGTGCAGCGCAAAAAAAGGCGACGCCTGAACCGCCAAAGCCCGTTACGCAGGCTGAAGTAAAAAACATCTGCGACGGCAAAACCCCAAAAGAGTGCAACGATACGGGCGTAAAATTTGAAAACAGTAAAGACTACGAGCGTGCAAAACTCTGCTATCAAAAAGCCTGCGACGATAACGAGGGTATCGCCTGTTCAAATCTAGGTTCGCTGCACCAAAAGCTAAAAAGCAAAGAGGAGAGCGAGATCTTGACGATATTTGCAAAGTCCTGCACGCTCGGCAACAAATACGGTTGCTACAATGCGGCTAACTTTTACCGCCTCGGGCGCGGCACGGAGCATGATTTTGCCGCAGCGCGCAGGCTTTATGAGAAATCGTGCCTAAAACTAAATCATGCTCAAAGCTGTTCAAATCTCGGCGGTATGTATCAGTTTTCGCTAGGCGTCAAAACCGCCGATTCTAAAACCGCAAAAAAATTTTACAAAATGGGCTGCGAGATGGGCGATGAGATAGGATGCAGGAACCTTTCGCTTATCGGAGACGAGTAAAATTTATTTACACTTTCTTGATTTTACCGCCAAATTTGACGATTCTACAACTATCCTAATCAAAATTTGACTGAGAGTGTTTGTGATTTGAGCCAAATTTGCCAGTTTGGAGAAAAGCACCGTCGCTTTTATGACGCAAAATCTAAATTTAAGACTTCCACCTAAGCGTAAAGGTTATTTCTTTGCCAGGTTCGCTTTCGCAGGTTACGGCGATAGCATTGTTTTCGCAGGCTCTTTTGACCAAATTTAGCCCGATACCAAAGCCGCCTTGGTCTTCGTTAAACCGCGTGTATCGCTCGAAAATTTTATCTTGCTGCTCTTTGCTTAGCCCCTCGCCGCTATTTGAGATTTTTAGCTCGCCGTCTTGCAAACTAACCGCGACGTAGCCGCCTTGGTTTGCGTATTTTACGGCGTTGCTTAGTAGGTTATCCACCGCGCGTTTTAGCTCATAGCCGTTTGCATTTATGAGAGCGTCTTCTAAATTTAGCCTTAAATCAAGCCCTCGTTTAGCAAAAAACGGAGCAAAAAATTCGAGTCGCTCGTTTAAAATATCTTTCAAATTTAGCTCCTCTTTTGGTGCGCAGCGCTCGGCACCAAAGGATAAATACGTGAGGTCCTCATAGGTACGGCTTAGCGTTTTGGCGGCGGTTTGGATGTTGTTTAGGCGCTTTAGATTTCTCTGGCTTAGGCTACTTTTATCTGCCGTTTCGATGCTCATAAGTATGACGCTAAGGGGCGCGTTTATCTCGTGAGTAGAGTCTTTTATAAAGCGATTTAGCGCGGCGATCTTGGCGTGTAGCGGCGCTAGCGCGGTCTTTGCTAGATAAAAGGCGATTATCATGATAACGCCTAAAACGATAAGCAAATTTAGCGCCGTACGCAGCCGTAGCAAATTTAGCTCGCTCGCGACGTCCTTGCCGCTTAGCGCGATCTTTGCCGTCGATAGCTCGTCCGCGCCGCCTTCGTCCATATTTTGCAAAGCCTCAAATATCATCACCTTGCCGTCCGATACGACCGTGCTACTCTGGGCGTCGTCAAATTTAGCGCAGCCCGCCTCGCCGTATAAAATTTGACCGCTTTTAGCTACGATGCAGGCTTTGACGTCTTTTTCGGCGGTAAAGCTTTTTACTGCGCCAAGCCCGGACATGCGCGCTTTCATGTAGATACCCATCTTGATCTCTTTTAGATTTTTTACCTCGTTTGAGATGAGGGCTTCTTTTTTCATTTTATAGTCGTTCGTAAAAAAATACCCCAAAAATAGGGTGCTAGTGATGAGATAAAGCGAGAGGATTTTGGCTATAACGGCGGAGCGCTCAGACATAGATATAGCCGTCGCCGCGCCTATTTATGATCGCGTCCTTGCCTAAAATGCGGCGTAAGTTTTTGACGTAAACCCGCAGGCTCAGCTCGCTTGGCTCCTCGCCGTAGTTCCAAATTTTCTCAAATATCGTCTCCTTGCTCAGCAGCGCGTTTTTATTTTCCAAAAATAGCGCCAAAAGCTCGCTTTCTTTGTTTGAGAGGTTTACGATTTGCCCGTTTTGCCGGAGCGTTTTGGAGCTTGGATAAAATTTATATCCATCGTTAAGCTCGATAAATTCGTCATTTACGTGAGAAAATTTGCGCTTGATTAAAATTTGAATACGAAGCAAAAGCTCTTTTAGCTCGTACGGCTTTTTAAGGTAGTCGTCGCAGCCGCTTTTGTAGCCGATCTCTAGGTCTTGCAGCGCGTTTAGCGAGGTGGTAAAGATCGCAGGCGTGTCGTCGCCAAGCCGCCTAAGTTCGCGTAAAAGGGAGAAACCGTCGCCTTTAGGTAGCTTGACGTCGAGGATGAGGATATCAAAATTTCGCTCGTAGGCGGTATCTAGAGCTGCTTTAGCATCGGCGCGAACGGTCACGTCGTAGCCTTGTTCGCTCAGATACTCGCTGATGAGTTCGCTTAGCGTCTCATCGTCCTCTACGAGCAAAATTTGCGTCATTACATCTTATCCTTTTTCATGTCTTTCATATCGTCTTTCTTTTTACCCATATCGTCTTTCATCTCTTTCATGTCGCCCTTCATTTCGTCCTTTTTTATCATCATATCGTCTTTTTTCTCCATCATGGCGTCCTTCTTTTCCATCATGGTATCTTTTTTCTCCATCATATCGCCTTTCATCTCGGCGGCAAAGATAGAACCTGTAACAAACAACGCGCTAAGCGCAACTAAAGCTAACTTTTTCATAGCATCTCCTTTAAGAAAATTTATGATGGAAGTTTAGCCAAGAAACGTGAAACGAGCGTGAAATTTACGCCATCAAGCTAAAAACGTATGATAAAAGCGGCAGGCTAATAAAGCTAAACGCCACTCCCACGGCTACGGCGGCTACGGCTAGCTGGCTATCAAGCTCTGCTTTCATGATCATCGCGCTTGCTAGCACCATCGGCGGCATGGCGCATTGTAAGATACCGATCATCCAAATTTGACCGAAATTTACGCCAAAAACTATCGTGACTAATATAAAAATAAAAGGCGCTAGCAACATCTTGCCTGCGATTACCACGGCCGTTGATTTGTAACAGCTCTTGATGCTCCTAAATCCAAGCCCGATGCCGATCGCAAAAAGAGCGACGGGAACGACGCTTTGCGCAAAAAGCGTAAGCGCGTCAAATAGCACCTTTGGAAGCGGAACGCCGCGAAGCAAAAAGCCCAAAATAAGCGCGACAAACGGGGGAAATTTGATCACTTTCATAACGTTTTGCACGAGCGAAACCTTCGCCGGAGCGCCGAAAGCTAAGATAAAAGGGCCAAAAATGCTAATCGGGATCGAGGTGGCTAGCTGATCGTAAAAGATAACTTCATTCATCGCGTCCTCGCCGAAAAAGCCCTTGATGATAGGCATACCCATAAATACGGTATTTCCAAACATCCCTAGCAGTACGGCGCTCACGGTCGTGGCTTTGTTAAATTTTAAAAATCTGCACGCGAAAAATATCGCCGCAGCGCCCAGCATCGAACAGGCAAAGCCCGTGGCGATGACGTTAATGAGCGTGGTGTCGATGTTTACGTGGTAAATTTTATCGAAAATAAGCGCCGGAAGAGCGAAGCAAAGCGCGTAGTTTATGAATACGGAGGCGTTTTTTTGCTCAAAGACCTTAAATTTTTTCGCCCCGTAGCCCGAAGCGATAATGATAAAAATAGATAATAATTGCGTGAACATTTGCGTAATCCGAGTTATAAATTTTAAAAACGCGATTATACGGCGGCTAGCATTAAAGAAAAATAAAATAGACGCCGAAGACTTAACATCGCCTTAACGGGTTTTTGTATATAATCTCGCGTTAAATTTAAAAAAGCGAGAAATAATGAAAAAATTTATCAAATTTATCGCGGTTTTCGCCGTACTGGCGGGTGCGGGCTATTACTTTTACGATAAAAATTTTAACGTCCCGCAAGTCGATCAGTTTATCACCTCAAAAGCCGTTCGCGGCGAGCTGGTTAAAAGTATCGAAAGTAACGGCGAGATCTACGCTACCGAGCTAATCGACGTTGGCGCGCAGGTAGGCGGCCAGATCAAAAAACTCTACGTCAAACTCGGCGACGTCGTAAAGGCCGGCGATATGATAGCAGAAATCGACTCCGCGACCCAGCAAAATAACGTAGATACCAAAAAAGCCCAGCTTGGGATTTATGAAGCGAAGTTAAATTCGGCCAAAGTCGCGCTTGAGATTTCAAAGACCAAATTTAAGCGCGAGCAAGAGCTTTTTGCTAAAAACGCAACCTCAAAAGAGGAGTTTGAAAATGCCAAAAATACCCTAGCCGCAAACGAAGCCTCGCTAAAAGAGATCGAGGCGCAAATCGTGCAGGCCAAAATCTCTCTAAACACCGCTCAGATAGACCTTGGTTATACTAAAATCACCGCTCCAAAAGGCGGCGTCGTGGTCTCCGTGCAGGTCGAGGAAGGTCAAACCGTAAATTCAAACCAAACTACGCCCACTATCGTAAATATCGCAGACCTAAGCAAAGTCCAGCTAAAAATGGAGATCGCCGAGGGCGACATCACGAAGATAAAAGTGGGCTCAAGAGTCGAGTACTCGATACTATCCGAGCCAAACCGTAAATTTCACGCCCGTATTAGCTCGATCGACCCGGGCCTCACCACGCTAAGCAACGGCAAATACACCACGACTACAAGCTCGGGCTCGACCGCCTCAAGCTCGAGCAGTTCGGCGATCTACTACTACGCTAAAGCTATCGTAGATAATCCGGACGGCACGCTAAGGATCGGCATGACCACGCAAAATACCGTCATCCTAGATAGCGCTAAAGACGCCGTCATAGTGCCCTCGATAGCCGTCAAAAAAGAGGACGGTAAAAGTGTAGTTTACGTACTAAAAAAAGGTAAAGACGGGCTAGATACGGCCGAGCGAAGAGAGGTGCAAACGGGACTAACCGACAGCTTAAAAACTCAAATTTTAAGCGGAGTAGAGGAGGGCGAGGAGGTCGTGACGAAGCAAAACTCGGCGGCTGAGATCAATGCGATGCTAGAAAAAGAAAAAAGAAGAATGAAGTTCTAAGGCTAAGTCTTGAAAAATTTGATAGAACTTAAAAATTTAAGCAAGAAATTTAAACTCGGCGATAACGTATTTGACGCGCTAAAAGACGTAAATTTGAGCATAAAAAAGGGCGAGTTTATCGCTATCATCGGGCAGAGCGGATCGGGTAAATCCACGCTCATGAACATCCTTGGCTGCCTGGATAATCCAAGCGGCGGGCAGTATCTGCTAGAAGAGCGCGACATATCTAAATTTGAAGGCGACGAGCTAGCGCGTCTAAGAAGGGAGAAATTCGGCTTTATCTTTCAGCGCTATAACCTGCTATCTACGCTAACCACGCTGCAAAACGTAGCGCTACCTAGCGTATATGCCGGCGTTTCTAAAAAAGATCGCGATAAAAAGGCCGGCGAGCTTTTAGAAGGTTTGGGGCTTGGCGAAAAGCTGCAAAATTTGCCTAGCAAACTTAGCGGCGGACAGCAGCAGCGAGTCTCGATCGCTAGAGCGCTTATTAACGGCGGCGAGATCATCCTCGCAGACGAGCCGACGGGTGCGCTAGATAGCAAAAGCGGCCTCATGGTGATGGAAATTTTAACGAATTTGCACAAGCAAGGCCACACCATCATCATCGTCACGCACGACCCAAATATCGCCGCATACGCAAACCGCGTCATCGAGATAAAAGACGGTAAAATTTTGAGCGATACGGTAAAAAGCGAGGAAATTTTCGCCTCCGAAAAACCGGCGCCAAAGCAAAAAAATATCTTTAGCTTTTACAAAGATCAGTTTATCGAGAGCTTTAAAATGTCGATAAACGCGATACTTAGCCACAAACTGCGCTCGGTGCTAACGATGCTTGGCATCATCATCGGCATCACCTCGGTTATCTGCGTCGTGGCGCTAGGGCAGGGCTCGCAGGAGCAGATCCTCTCCGATATCCGCGGTATCGGCACTAACACGATCGATATCCTAAACGGCAAGGGTTTTGGCGATATGCGCTCGGAGCGGGTGAGAAATTTGACCGTTAGCGACGCAACTATGCTATCTAAGCAAGACTATCTAGATAGCGTCACGCCAAACGCCTCTGCTAGCGGCACGCTCACCTACGGCAATAAATTAGCCTCTGCGACGATCAGAGGCGGCAGCGAGGAGAGCCTAAACGTGATGGGCTACACGGTCGAGGCCGGTCGCGTATTTACGGCGCAAGAGGTCGCAGAGTCGGCGTCTGTGATCGTGATAGATCAGCCAACTAGGGAGCAGTTTTTTAAAAACGAGGATCCGCTGGGCAAGACCGTGCTTTTTAACAAGCGTCCGTTTAGAATCATCGGCGTGGTGGCTAAAAACGACAATATGTTTGCCGACTCTAGCACTCTGCGCACGTTTTCTACATACACCGCAGTCATAAACAAGTTAACTGGCGATAGGCACCTATCATCCATCACGGTTAAGGTTAAAGACAGCGTAAACGCACAGATCGCCGAGCAGAGTTTAACGGAAATTTTAACCGCAAAGCACGGTAAAAAGGACTTTTTCACCAGAAACTCCGATACTATCAAAAAAACGATCGAGGAGACTACGAGGACTATGACGCTGCTGATCTCTTGTATCGCCTTTATCTCTCTGCTAGTGGGCGGTATCGGAGTGATGAATATCATGCTGGTCTCCGTAACCGAGCGAACCAAAGAGATAGGCATCAGGATGGCGATCGGCGCTCGCCAGGGAAATATCCTAGAGCAGTTTTTGATAGAGGCGGTACTGCTGTGTCTCATCGGCGGACTAATCGGCGTCGGAACGGCCTTTGGTATCGGCTATCTAGCGGAAAATTTCGCACCCGGCGTCAAGATGATATTTTCGCAGACTTCTATCGTGGTCGCGCTCGCCGTCTCTAGCGCGATAGGCGTTATATTTGGCTACATGCCTGCTCGCAGCGCCTCAAAGCTAAATCCGATCGACGCTCTAACAAGGGAATAAAATGAAAAAAATCTCCATAATCCTAGCCGCCTTTTTGCTCGGCGGCTGCGCGGTAACGCAGATAAACGAAAACTACGAGCAAATTTTGCTAAAAGACGACGCAAATTTGACGGCGAATTTTAGGTTGGAACGCGAGTGGTGGCGAGGCTATAACGAGCTCGCGCTAAACGAGCTAATCAGCCTCGCGCTAAAAAATAATATAGATCTGGCAAAATCAGCTATCGCCGTAAATAAAGCCCTCGCTCAAGCAGGCGTCTTGCAGGCCGATCTCGTGCCTAGCTTTAACGCAAATTTGGGCGCGGAAACTGGTAAAAATATAAAAACGGGCGGCAGCTGGAGCGAGAGCTACAAAAGCGGCGTATCGCTAAGCTACGAGATCGATCTGTGGCGCAAGCTCGCAAACTCCGCAGACGCCGCTATGTGGGAGGCTAACGCAACTAAATACGACCTAGAGGCCGCTCGCCTTGCGCTCGTTAACTCCGTCGCAGATGCGTATTTTGAAGCGAAATATCAAAAAGAGAGCATAAATCTATACGAAAAAACGCTAAAAAACTACGAAGAGCTTGAAGCCATCATAAAGGCTAAATTTGAGCTTGGTAAAGAAGAAGAGCTAAGCCTAAAACAGGTCAAAAGCTCGGTGATCTCGGCTAAAAATAGAATTCTAAACGCGAACAAGAGCCTTGATGCGGCGGAAAAAACACTAAGAAATCTGCTAAACGTTAGGCCTGAGTTTGAGCTAAATTTGAGCGGAAATTTGAGCGATATCTCTCCGCAGGGCGTAAATTTAAACGTGCCGCTTTACGTTATCGGCGCGCGTCCTGATTTGCAAGCGGCGGTCTCGCGCATCAAAGAGGCGCTTTTGGGGGTCAAGGTTAGCCAAAAGAACTTCTACCCAAGCATCACGGTAGGAGCCGGCCTTAGCGGTAGCGGAGATAGCGCGAGCGAGGGGCTTAAGCTAAATTTCTTAAGCGGCAATATCGCGATAAATTTGCCGTTTTTAAACTACTCTAAGCTTAAATCAAAGCTAAAAATCTCCGAGCTTGAGTTTGAAGCGATGAAGCTAAACTACGCGCAGACGCTAACGACCGCGCTAAACGAGATCGACGCTGGCTATAAAAACCTGCAAAAAGATGAAGCTGTCTTGCGAAATTTAAACGAAAATTTGCGAAATCTAAGCTCTATCAGCGACATATATAAGCTCAAATACGACTACGGCAAAACCGAGCTAAAAAACTATCTGGAGGCGCAAAATTCGCTGCTTGAGGGCAGGATTGGCCTACTTGCACAAAAATATAAAATTTTGCAAGACGAAATCGGTATCTATAAAGCGACGGCGGGAAAAGCGGAGTAAATTTGGCTAGGCTGCGTGCCTGATTTGCGGTTTTTTTAAAATTAAAATAGTAAGATTTGATTTTCATTATTTGGCTACGTGTTAATACATTAAAGACTGTTGCAATGCAACAGTCGTATATTTATCAATTTTAATATGGTATTTCTGGTTTTTTAATATTTTTTAGAGGTTCTAGTAATTTTTCATCTACTTTTTGCACAATTTTATATTGTTGATATATTTTATCTATAATATCATCATGTCTAATTAAAGGTCCATTATGATGCGGAGCTAGAAAGTATATCTCATTTTTAAAATGCCTTACTCTATTCTCAATACCATGTACCTCAACTCTTTTTCCATCTATTTCAGCCCATCCAGCACTAGCCTCTTCTGCGGTAATTTTACTACCATTATAAACTGCGTATTGCTCAGCTTCCCAGCTATAAGCATCTGGATATACTCCAACTGGCTTTAAAGCTTCTGTTTCAATGACAAAAAGACTACGCCCTAGTGGATAAGAATGTTTAAAAACCCATATTGATTTTATTTTTATCTCGTCAAAATGCACTAGCCATATTTGCTCTTGTATGTCTAATTGTTTTATTTTGTCTATTTCAATATCAGAGTAACCCTGAGACCACCATAAATGAAATTTATCTACAACACCTGATATATCATCCATTATTTCTTGTATATCGGCGTGCTTATTATATTGTTCAAAAGCAAATTGAGATTGCGCATGTTTGCAAGTATATTTTGCTATTATGCCTTCAAATTGAAACAAAATTTGTTCAGTACTTAGTTTTTCTTTAGATTTTAAAAAATCCATTATTTCTTTTTTTGAGTGAAATCTGTCATCTTGATCCTCTGATAATAATTTAGATATTAAGTTTTCATATTTTTGATATTTAGGATCATATGCGTCAAATTTTATGTCCTTTTGTCCCCTTAACGTTTTTTTGTAATAAGCCAATATAAAACTTGCCCAAAAGCATACCAATCAGAACTACTATCGACTTTACCATCTTTATTTGACTGCTCTGGAGCCGAAAAATGATAGTTTGCTAATCTATCTCCTTTTTGAGTTTTCGCAAGGTTACAATATATATTTTCGTCAAATTTAGATATATCAAAGTCACCAATAACATACTTTTTATTTAGCATAAAAATATTTGACGGCTTTATATCCCTATGTATAATGCCGAATTTATGTATAGTCTCTATTTGATTTAAAAGATTGTTAAAAATTTTCTCAAAATCTTCAAAAGTTATATTATTTGCATTGCGCCATTGTTCTAGTGTAAAATCCGCTTTTGGCATAATAACATATGGTATTTTTATATCGCCAGTATCATGAATATCAAAGTGCAGCTGAGGCAATATTGCTCCGCTATGTACTATGGATAATAGATTAAAATGAGCTTGTTTGAATCTTTTAAATGCGGTAGTTTCTACCTTTATATTATCTTTATTAAAAGTATTTTCTTCCCCAAATAATAAATTATAATTTGTTGGTGTTACATAAAGTATTCTACCTTCTGGATACACTTCATCTTCGTCCATTTTAGTCATTGCTGTAATTACTTCATCTCTTAAATCCTTACCTTTTGTAAAAGATTTAGGTGTTAATTTTGTTATATTATTTGTACTTGCAATTGTAGCAAATGTAAAAGCATCACCTTCTGGTACTACTTTATGTTTAACAAATTGAGAAGCTAGCTCTCCAAATGCAACTTCTGCACTTTCTTCATTATCAAGCACATCTACAACAAACTTTCTTCCTCTATCGTAATTTGCTTTTATTGTTTCCCATTCTGTTGTAATTTCACCTTGTACATATCCTGTATTTCTGTCATAGTCTCCTAATCC
>NZ_CALHXD010000016.1 GCF_938040115.1 uncultured Campylobacter sp.
AGCCCATTTGAAACAAGATGTTTAAAAGATAGACGAAGTCGGGCTTTTGCTCCACCTTGCGCCCTATCGCATCTAAAATTTCGCCGTCTACAAAGCTACCGCCAACCTTAAACGTGATATAAAGCGATTTTTTAGTCTTTGAAAGAAGCTTGCTAAGCGCGGCTTTTAGATCGTCCACCTCAAGGCAGCGCGAGGCCAAAACCACGTCGCACTCAGGCACGTCCGACCAGTCGTCCTCAAAGGCTTTTTGCGCAAATTTAACGTTTTGCGCGCCGTAAATTTGAGCGTTTTGCCTGGCAAACTCTAACATCTTAGGCGAAAAGTCGTAGCCGTAAATTTGATCCGCTTTTTTCGCCGCCAGCAAGCTTAACGCGCCCGCACCGCACGCAAAGTCAAGCAGCGTAGAGACGTCCGTAAAATCGACCTTATCTATAAATTCTTGCGCGTAGGCGCTTTTCATCACGCCCTCGTTGAAGCTCGGAGCCTTTTTGTCCCAATGCTCGGCCAGTTTTTTGCCGAATGAGCTTTTTGCTTTTTGCGCCTTATAAAGCGCGTCAAAGTCGATCTCGTCGTAGTTTGAAGCTAAAATCATAATTATCCTTTCCTGAATTTTGCGGGCAGACCGCACCGATTTTCGTTAAATTTTAGCGTAAATTTACGCACCGCATTTGAAATTTAATACCGAACGCGAAAGCTAAATTTTTATCTTCCTCGTCGCGTGACGGATGATTTGCTGCGTGTTTTTGTTTTGCGAGCTTTGCCAGCGCACGAGCAGCTCTTTTGCGGCGGCGAAATTTACCTTTAGATAGTCCGCGACGTTGTTTGCGACCGAGCGCTGCACGAAGCGCACCTCGTCCTCTTTGAGTATCTCCAGCACCGCAAAAACCGGGCTTGGGTCGCTGATGAAAAGCTCCAGCTTGCTAGCCCACGGCAGCTTTGGTCGTAGGCCTTCTGACGCTAGCCTGCGCAGGTGGAAATTTGACGAGCGCGCCCACTGCGTCATGGTTTTTAGCGAGTCTTGCGGATATTTTTTGATAAAGGCGCGCACCGCGTACTCGCCCGTGCCGCGCTTTGTGATCTCGGCGATCGCGCTCATCGAGGTTTCAAAGTCGTCTATGCCGTAAATTTCGACGTATTTTGCCAGCGGCAAAGTCCAGTAAAAGTGCTTAAACATGCCCGTTTCGTTCGGGTTTTCTTCGCCTAAAATCGCGACCAAAATCTCCGCCGCGCGCCTAAAGTCCGGCGGCAAAAGTTCATTTAGCGCGTTTGCGTGCGCCAAAATCCTTTGCGAATAGCCGAGACTCGGCGCGCTCTCCGCGATTTGCCCGCAGTAGCTCTGCGCGTCAAATTTAGGATAAACTGCCTTTATCTTTTGCGATAAAATTTGCGCCAAATTTTCTCCAAAATATACCGCCAGTCCGCCGTTTTACATATTTTTCCTTTGGGTAGTTTTTGCCTCAGCCGTTAGCAAGCAAGCATGAATCATAAAATTTACTGCCGAAAATCAAAAGTGGCATTAAATTTATAGCCGTTACGCTCGTCAAATTTGACCGTCCGCGCAAGCAAAGCGTCAAATTTATCGTAGTTTGCGGGCTAAATTTTAAAATTAGTCCGCAAAAAAATGGCGCTAAATTTAGCGGCGGCTAAAATAGCGCCCGAAAGTAAAATTATTTACACTCGACTTGCGGCATCTGCGCTAAAAATATCGGCATTTTTTGCTTGATTAGCGTGTGAAATTTGCTTCTATCGGCGATATTTAGAAACTTTAGCGCGTAGTGCGTGACTCTAAGCCCGCAGTTAAGGCTCTTGACGTGGATTAGATTGATCTCGTAGTTGTCAAAATCGGGGTTGCCCGCGATCGGATAGTAGATCGTGTAAGCTTGATACTCTTTATCGTTTATAGACTTAAAATCATACTCCGCTTTGCCGAACTGTCCGCTTTTTAACGCGGTCATAAAGGTCCTTTGGTATTCGTTGATATCGGCGTTTTCATCGACGGTGACGCTTACTAGCTTGGTCCATTTAAAGCCCACTTTTTCGTTTGGTAGATAAAACTCAGCCGTTCTTGCGTTTTTTTGCTTTAAGACGAATTTTTCGCCGTCTATGGCTACTTCGTTTGGTAGATTTACGCTATCTAGCGCGCTTTTTGGCAGCTCTATCTGCGTGGTTCTAGGCTGGGTGCAGCCGCCTAAAAATAGACAAACGGCCGCAACGGCGGCAAACGAAACTTTTTTAAAACTCATATTTTTCTCCTTTGTTAGTTGATTTTTTAAACTCCATGCACTTTTTAGCTAGCCCCGCCTTGCACTCTTTTTCGTGCAGCTTTTGCGCCTTTTGGCGTAGCGCGGCGGCTTGTTTTTTGTCGCTGTGCTCAAGGCGGCGCGCTAGATTTATGCACCCGCGCGCGTCGTCCGCCTCGCAAGCCTCGCTAAAAAGGCTCGCAGCCTCACTGGCGTCCGCTTTTACCACTTCGCCTATGCCTTTTTCGTAGATCGCGCCTAGGTTCGTGCAGGCCGGTTTTAGCCCGTTGTAGCAGGCGATCCCGTAAAAGTTAAAGGCTTTTGCTATATCTTGCGGCACGTCTGATCCCTCAAAATACGCGTCCGCTAGGCTCTCGCAAGCATCCAGCCGCCAAAGTAGGCAGGCTTTTTCAAAAAGCTCCAGCGCGCGAGAAACGTCCTTTTTTGCACTGCGCCCTTGAAAAAACATCTCGCCAAGCTCGGCGCAAGAAGCTCCAAATCCGCCTTCGCAGGCTTTCTCGCGAAATTTGACCGCCTGCTCGCTATCTTGCCGCGCTCCGACGAGCCCCTTTGCGTAGAGCACTCCTAGTACTGCGCAACCGTTTGCTACGCCTCTGCTGCACGACTCTTTGCCTAGCTCGTAGGCCGCCTCAAACTGTCCGCTTTGATACTGCGCCCAGCCGCCGTATAGCTCGTCCAGACGCTCGCTGCCGCTGCATTTGTAGGCATTTACGGCGCAGGCCTTGTCGTAGTAGGATCTAGCGGCCTTGATATCCTGCGCAAAACCCGCCTCGCAGTCCTCGTAAAGCCTACCCAAAGCCTCGCACGCTTCGTAAATTTTACCATCGCACGCAAGCGAGTAAAATTTGAGCGCGTTTTTCGAGTTTTTCGCGGCTTCGTCGTTTTTGCCCATTGCGCCGTCCGCGTACATGCCGCCTAGATAGTAGCAAACTACCGCGTATCCGCGCTCGCAGGCTTTTACGTAGAGGTCTAGCGCCTTGCTTTCATCCGACGCGACACCGAGGCCCGCTTCGTAAATTTGAGCTAGATTATAGCAGCTTAAACCAAATCCTTTTTCGCAGGCTCGCTCAAAAATCGCGGCGGCTTTGGCGTGTTCGCCGCTGTTTTGGTATAGCGAGGCTAGGCTATCGCAGCCTGATAGTTTGCCAGCGTCGCAGGCTTTTTCATAAAATTTGCCGGCTTTTACGTCGTCTTGCTTCACGCCTTTGCCGCTATGGTATAAAAACCCAAGCCTTACGCAGCCGCGCGTCTCGCCTGCTTCGCACGCTTTTTGCCAAATTTGAGCCGCTTTTTGTTCATCATCCGCGTCATAGGCCGCTTGAGCTTCGTCAGTCAAATTTGCGAGAGCGAAATTTAGCGCAAAAAGTAGCAGTAAGACGGGTTTTAACATTGCGCTCCTTTGTTAAATTTTAACAGTTATGTTTTTCAAATTTGACCTATTTTGCTTCTTTGTATGCCACAGTCCTGTTTGTATCGGATGGGTAGGTTGTTGCGTCTTGTGTTGCCGACGATATACTAAAACTGCGCGACATTGGCATTCTTTAAAATTATTTGGGTGTGGAGTAAATTTGGCGCGGTTACGCAAACGGCTATGATCTTTTTCAAATTTTTTCCTTAAATTTAGCGCCGAGTCAAATTTGAGCGGCAAAACCGCTCCGAGCTAAATTTAACCGCGCTCTTAAGGGCTAAAATAAATTTTGCGGCGCAGTGTCGGCACAAAAGGCGTCAAATTTATTTTGCCAATATTTGGGTTCATGGCCGCACGGCATAAAACAGATGGCGGTCAAATTTAGCCAAAAACCACTCGGCTATAAAGCCAAATTTGACCGATTTTGCGACTTAGACGTTAAATCTAAAATGCATCACGTCGCCGTCTTGAACGACGTAGTCTTTACCCTCTAGGCGCATTTTGCCTGCTTCTTTTGCCGGATTTTCGCCGCCGCACGCGATGTAGTCCTCGTAGCTGATAACCTCGGCTCTGATAAATCCTCGCTCAAAGTCATTGTGTATGACGCTGGCGGCTTTTGGCGCTTTCCAGCCTTTTACGATCGTCCATGCGCGCACCTCGACGACGCCAGCAGTAAAGTAGCTGATCAAATTTAGCTTTGCAAACGCCGTTTTGATGATCTTTTCTAGGCCGCTCTCGTTCGTGCCGAGCGAGCTTAAAAACTCATGCGCCTCTTCGTCGCTAAGCCCCACGAGCTCCTCTTCGATCTTGGCGCAAAGCTTGATAACTTCATGTCCCGAGCGCGCGGCAAACTCACGGAGCGCCTGTACGTATTTATTATCCTCCGAGATGCCGTCCTCACCCACATTTGCGCCGTAGACGACCTCTTTTGCGCTGAGTAGCCTTAGCTCTTTGTTTAAATTTATAAACGCGTCGTCGTCCTTGCCGATGAAGCTACTCGCGCTTTTGCCGTCATTTAGGTGAGCTAGCAACGCATTTGCCGTCTCTAGCGTCTCTTTCGCGCCCTTTGCGTTTGCTTTGGCTTCGCGGGATAGACGTTCTATTTTTTTGTTTAGCTGCTCGATGTCGGCGAGGATGAGCTCGGTCTCGATGATCTCGACGTCCCTAACGGGATCGACGCCGCCTTCTACGTGAGTGATGTTTTCATCCTCAAAGCAGCGCACGATGTGTAAAATCACTTCGGTTTCGCGGATATTTGAGAGAAATTTATTTCCCAGACCTTCGCCCGCACTTGCACCCTTTACGAGTCCCGCGATATCGACAAATTCGATCGTGGAGTATTGGATTTTATTTGGATTTACGATTTTGGCTAGCTCGCCTAGGCGCTTATCTGGCACCGGTACGACGGCTTTATTGGGCTCGATCGTGCAGAACGGATAGTTCGCGCTCTCGGCGTTTTGCGCTTTTGTTAGAGCGTTAAATGTGGTTGATTTGCCGACGTTTGGCAAGCCTACGATACCTACTGCTAGTCCCATTACAGCTCCTTTGCCATAGCGCATAGATAATAAAGATTCATTCGCACGCCAGCTCCCGTCGCGCCAGCCTGGTTGTATCCCCAAGCTTTTTCGGTGTATGCGGGACCCGCGATATCTTGGTGTATCCACTTGTCTTTAAATTCGTCTTTTATAAATTTGTCTAGGAAAAGTCCCGCCGTGATCGCGCCGCCGTAACGGCTAGATCCCGTGTTGCTGACGTCTGCGATCTGGCTTTTGATCAGTTCGCGCAAGTGCGGGTTAAACTCCAAAATCGTATTTAGCTCGCCACTCTTTGCCGCTTTTGCTTTAAATTCGGCCTTTAGCTCCTCGTTATTGCCCATTATGCCGCTAGTGTATTCGCCAAGTCCGACCACGCAAGCGCCCGTTAGCGTCGCCATGTCGATGAGGATATCGGGCTTAAAATCCTGCGCGTAGCTAAGGCAGTCTGCGAGTACCAAACGACCCTCGGCGTCGGTGTTTCTCACCTCGATGCTAACGCCGCTGCGAGATATCAGCACGTCGTCTGGTTTATAGGCGTTGCCGCCGATCATATTTTCGGTCGCGCCTAAAATAGCGTGAATTTCAAACGGCAAATTTAGCTCCGCCGCGCCTTTAATTATACCCATCGCCGCAGCCGCGCCGCTTTTGTCGGCTTTCATCGTTAGCATATAATCAGCCGGCTTTAAGCTAAGTCCGCCGCTATCGTAAGTAAGCCCCTTGCCGACGAAGATTACGCGTTTTTTCGCGCCTTTTGGCTTGTAGATGAGGTGGATGAGGCGAGGCGGATGGACGCTGGCTTTGTTTACCGCTAAAAATGCGTTCATCTTTTCTTTTTCGAGGAATTTTTCGTCGTAAATTTTGCAGCTTAAATTTGGACTAGACTTAGCTAGATTTTGCGCCTCTTCGGCCATTTTTTGCGGAGTGTAGATTTCAGGTATTTCGTTTACGACGTCTTTGGTGAAATTTGTCGCCGAAGCGATTATCTCGCCGTGAGCAAAGCCGTCCTGTGCGTCGTTTTCGCGGACCTCCTTGTCGTTATACTCCTCCTTGCTAAAAATAATATCTTTTAGCGCGTATTTTTCTTTTTTTTCTTTGTATTTGTTAAATTCGTAAGCGCCTAGCAAAAAGCCTTCGGTTAGAGCCTGAAAGCTCATTTTTTGGCAGCCTGCTATGTACGAGGCTAGTTTAATGCTTTTGACGTTTAGTGATTTTACCGCGTTGTAGGCCTTTGCTGCAGCTATGCGAAGCTCGTCGTAGCCAAGCTTGCTAAGCGGGACGTAGATCCTGCCGCTTTCTAGCAAAAGCAAGACGCTCTCGCCTTTGTAGTTGGCAAATTTAAACGCCTTTTCGTCTTTTATAAATTTATGTTTTAGGTTTTTATCTACGACGAAAATCAGCTCCAAATCGGCCTTGATCTCGTTTAGTTTTTTATTAGTGAGTTGAAACTGCACTTCTGTGTCTCCTATCGTTTAAAATTTTATTTTCTATGCGCTTAAAGCCGTAGAGCAAAGCGCCTAAAAATAGCGCTACTACCGGCACGGCGACGTACCAGTGCTCTTTTGCTTTGTGCAGGATATCAAGTATGTGCTCGCCTAAAACCCATGCGGGGATTATCGTGATCGCAGCCCAGCACCACGCGCTTATTAGATTGATGAGCGCGTATTTTTTCGCACTGTATCCGGTTAAGCCTATGGTCATCGGTATGATGACGCGAAAGCCGTACATATAGCGCTGGATAAAAATGATCGGCCAGCCGTATTTTTTCAGCATTATGTGCGCGATGGCGAATTTACGGCGCTGAGTGTGAAGTTTTTTAGCGATATATTTTTTGTTATAGCGGCCTAGATAAAAGTAAATTTGATCGCCGACAAAGCCGCCCAGACCTGCTACGAAGATGGCCGGCGCGATATGCATATGCGTTTGATGAGAGAGGATGCCCGCCATTATGAGCGCCATTTCGCCTTCCATTATGCACCAGACGAAAAGTATGATGTAGCCGTACTCGATGAGTAGTTTTATGAAAAATTCTTCCATCATAGCTCCAAAATGCTGTAAATTTTAGTTAGCGGGCGTAAATTTGTGCTACCGCCAAGATCCTTTAAATCGATCAAAAAGCAGGCCTCTACGCAAACGGCGTTTGTTTGATTGATTAGCTCGACGCTAGCCTTGGCCGTGCCTCCCGTAGCGATTAGATCGTCGATTAAAAGCACTTTTGCGCCCGCTTTTTCGCCGAATGCATCGACGTGAATTTGCACTTCGTCTACGCCGTATTCTAGGCTGTATTTTTGCGAGATCGTGATGTAGGGCAGTTTTTTAGGCTTTCTAATCGGCACGAAAGGTAGCCGCAGCCTAGCTGCCAAGGCCGCTGCGAATATAAATCCGCGCGACTCGATGCCGGCGATAAAGTCGATATCGGCGCCCTCGTATCTGGCAACTAGATGATCCATTAAAAAATTAAACGCCTCTTTATTATTCAGTAGCGTCGTGATATCGCGAAATACTATGCCCGGTTTTGGAAAATCGTTTATGCAGCGGATGGAATTTAATAAAAATTCCTTCCCCGCTTTGTCTAGTTCTTTCATTTTTTGCCTTTAAATTTGATTTATAGTAGCGCTTCGATTTTGCCCTCTAGCTCGCGGATGCGCTGGCGGAGTTTGTCGTTTTCCAGGCGGTACTGTGAGTTTCTGGTGCGAAGGGCGTTGGCATCGTTTTTGACTTTATTTAGTTCGTCGGTGAGGATGTCGATATTGCCCAGGCCACGCTGTAGCTGGACTTGCAGCTTGCGGATGACGACTTCGGTATCTTGGAGATTGTTTTTCATAAAATCGCGCGTCGCGCGCTCTTTTTTAAGCAAGGTTTTAAAATAAAACACCATAACGGTGAGATAGATACAAATGCATATCAAAACGGTAAGTACGAGCCAATCAGTCATTTCTCGCCTCCTAGTTTTTTCACGCGCCTTTCGTGTCTGCCGCCGGCAAATTCGGTAGCGAAAAAGGCTTTTATCATATCTGCAGCTACGGCGTCGCCTATCGTTCTAGCGCCCATGGCTAGCACGTTTGCGTCGTTGTGCTCGCGCGCTAGTTTTGCCGTGGTGACGTCGTGACAAAGCGCGCAGCGAACGTGCGAATGGCGGTTGGCCGCGATACTGATGCCGATACCCGTACCGCAGATTAGCACGCCGTATTCGTTATCGCCTCGTAAATTTTGCGCCATAAGCTCGGCAAAATCGGGATAATCGACGCTATCTTTGCTATGCGTTCCTAGATCGCATACGTCAAAACCTTCGTTTTTTAAAAGCCCGCAAATTTGCGCCTTAAGATCAAAGCCCGCGTGGTCGCTCGCGATAAAAATTTTGTCTATTTTCATGAAATTTCCATAAGCTAAAAAATGCTTAATTATAGCAAAAAAGCATTAAAGTAAAATTTCACCGCGAGCCTTTAGGAGCGAAATTTAGGCTAAATTTTAAAATTTGCCGTTTACAAAAACATCCTCATGATTGCGACGGCATATCGTATCGGCTCGAAAAAATAATCCTTTAGCGGCGAGATCACAATGATGACTAGTGCGATAAAGCCGTATCTTTGCATGCTATTTAGCCAGTTTGCCACGCCGTGAAGCCCAAAAATGCGCAAAAGATACTCAAGCGCCTTTGAGCCGTCAAGAGGCGGGATAGGGTAGAGGTTAAAGAGAGCTAGAACTAAATTTACGGCTGCTAGCATAAAAATAAACTCCGCTACCGCGCCGTTAAAAAAGCCGTCAAAACCTATAAATTTAAATAGGCAAAACGCTAGCGTAAAAAGAGCGAGGTTGTATGCGATACCTGCAAGCGCGACGATAATAGCAGCCTTGTAGCCGCCGTTATAAAGCACCGTGCGTAAATTTATGGGTACGGGTTTAGCCCAGCCAAACGTCACTCCCGTGCTAAGATACATGAGTGCGGGCACGACGATAGTGCCTAGCGGATCGACGTGTTTTATGGGATTTATGCTGAGCCGCCCCAAATTTTTGGCGGTTAGGTCGCCAAATTTAAACGCCGCGTATCCGTGCGCGATCTCGTGTCCGACGACGGAGATAACGAGCACGGCGACTAGGATCGCAACCTGCGCGAAATCGATGTTATCAAGGTTCATTCGATCTTGTTTCCGTCGTTTTTAGCTTCGGCTTTGGCGGCGTCTAGCAGCTCAGGCGAGTTTTGTATAAAGTCCACGCTCTTGCCGACTCTGTTCCATCTGATTTTGTATTCGTCGTCCCAGCTAAAGTAGACAAACCAGGGCTTGCCAACTATGTTTTTATAGGCCACGGGCCCCCAAAAGCGGCTGTCGTTCGAGTGGTCGCGGTTATCGCCGATCATGAAAAACTCGCCCTCTGGAACCTGAAAATAAAATGCGTTAAACGGATAGTTGCCTACGCTGGGTAGCTCGTTTACGATAACGGGCTGCATGGCGAATTTGCTCGCGTTTAGGTAGTTTACGGCTAGTTCAAATAAATTTACCTTCTCGTCGTAGTGTATGCCGCCGAATTTATATGGCTCGCGTACGAAAAGCTTGCCGCCAAATTTTACTATATCTTTTTCGTCAAAATTTGCCTTTATAAACTCCTCGCCCTCGTGCGGGTGTAAAAATAGTGCCTTTTCGGTGAAAATCACTTCATCGCCGCCGACTGCGAAATTTCGCTTGACGTAGTGGATCTTTTCATCGTGCGGATAGCGAAAAACCACGATATCGCCGCGCTGCGGTTTTGCGCCCTCGATGAGGTGGCCGTTGCTGTTAAAATCTGGCAAAACCTTGACCTCGATCCACGGAATGCGCGGAGTCGAGATGCCGTAACTAAATTTTTTAACAAAAAGATGATCGCCGACTAAAAGCGTGTCCTTCATCGAACCAGACGGTATCACGAAGGCCTGTGCGACAAAGAAAATCACGAGCAAGACGATGATGACAGTGCCCGTCCAGCTGTTTGAAAAATCTAAAAATCTATTAAACGCTTTTTTCAAAATTTATGCCTTTTTTGCGCGGTTTTTGGCTGATTTTATGGTGTTTGACAGTAGCATCGCGATAGTCATCGGACCTACGCCGCCTGGAACGGGCGTTATAAATGAGCATTTTGGCGCTACCTCGTCAAATTTGACGTCGCCTTTTAGCTTGCCGTCGTCCATGCGGTTTATGCCTACGTCGATCACGACGGCGCCGTCTTTTACCATATCAGCCGTTACGAAATCGGCCCTGCCGATAGCGGCTACTAGGATGTCGGCGTCCGCGCAAATTTCTTTTAAATTTCGCGTTTTGCTATGCGTCACGGTTACGGTCGCATTGGCGTTTAGTAGTAGATTTGCCATCGGTTTGCCTACTATGTTGCTGCGTCCGATCACGACGGCGTTTTTGCCCTCTAAATTTATATCGTAGGCTTTAAAAATTTCCATTATGCCTAGCGGCGTGCACGGTACGAACCCGTCAAGTCCGCTAGCTAGCTTGCCGACGTTTATCGCGGCAAAGCCGTCCACGTCTTTTGCGGGACTAATGGTTTCTAAAATTTTATTCGTATCTATATGCTTTGGTAGCGGCAGCTGAACTAGGATGCCGTCGATACCGTCGTCTAAATTTAACACGTCTATTAGCGCGATTAGCTCGCTTTGAGTCGTAGACTCTGGCAAGCGGTGCATAACGCTTTTTATATCGCAGGCTATGCAGGCTTTTTCTTTTGCCGCGACGTAGGTTTGGCTGGCTTTATCCTCGCCGACTAGTATCACCGCAAGCGCAGGCTCTATGCCTTGATTTTTCAAATTTAACGCTTCGTTTTTTACTCTTTCTTTTACTTGCGCACTTACGTTTTTGCCGTCTAATATCGTCATTTTCGTCCTTTATTACTTTTTAATCGCAAAGATTGTATGATAGCTAATTTTAGATTAAATTTACGAAAAAGCGAAAGAATTTATGAAAATTTGGCTGATTTTTTGGTTGCTTTACGGTGCGGCGTTTGCGAGCGATTTTATCACGAAAAACGAATACGCAAGGATGCTCTATCAAAACCCGCGCGGCATCGGCTGCGACAAGTGTCACGGCAGCGGCGGCGAAGGCTCGCTCATATCAAAATATAGACATTTCGATAAAAAAACCAAGCAGGTCATCGACGACGAGCTAAGAGCGCCAAGGATAAACAATCTTGATTTTGAGACGTTTAAAGAGGGCGTGCTAAGCGCAAAAAGCGTGATGCCTAGCTACTTTCTAACCGACGAAGAGATAAATTTGCTTTACGAATACGTTATAAATTTCAACAAGGATAAAAAATGACTAACAAAGAAGCTTTCGGGCTAGCTAAAAAATATATCCCGGGCGGCGTAGATTCGCCCGTTCGCGCGTTTGGCAGCGTAGGCGGCGAGCCTTTTATAGTAGAGCGCGGCGAGGGCGCGTATCTAGTCGATATCGAGGGTAACCGCTATCTAGACTTCATCCAGAGCTGGGGACCGCTCATTTTCGGGCACTGCGATCCCGACATCGAAAGCGCGGTGATAGCGACGGCTAAAAAGGGACTAAGCTTTGGCGCTCCGTCAAATTTAGAAACAAGGCTAGCCAAACTAATCTGCGACGAGTTTAAAAACGTAGAAAAAGTGCGCTTCGTAAGCTCAGGCACGGAGGCCACTATGAGCGCTATCCGCGTGGCGCGCGGCTTTAGCGGTAAGGACGGGCTGATAAAATTTGAAGGCTGCTATCACGGGCACAGCGACGCGCTTTTGGTAAAAGCAGGCAGCGGCGCGACCACCTACGGCAACGCATCTAGCGGCGGTGTGCCTGCGGACGTGGTTAAAAACACCTATCTAGCGCGCTACAACGATATAGAAAGCGTGCGAGCGATATTTGAGGCAAATCCTGGCAAAATCGGCGCGCTAATCATCGAGCCGATCGCGGGAAACATGGGGCTGGTGCCTGCTGATAACGAGTTTTTAAGCGAGCTTAGACGCCTTTGCGACCAAAACGGCGCGGTGCTGATTTTCGACGAGGTTATGAGCGGATTTCGCGCGAGCAGGCACGGATCGTTTGAATTTAATGGCATTGAGGCCGATCTCGTGACCTTTGGTAAGGTTATCGGCGGAGGCTGCCCTGCGGCGGCATTTGGCGGAAAGGCTGCTATCATGGACTGCCTGAGCCCAGAAGGCGCGGTGTATCAGGCGGGCACGCTAAGCGGTAATCCAGTAGCCATGGCCGCAGGCATCGCAAGCCTGAGTAAAATTTTTGCTGATCATGATCTTTATGACCGCCTAAACAAACTAGCCGTACTGTTCGTGCACGGGCTAAAAAGCGTCGCCGCGAAGCACGGCATCGCACTACAAGCGACGGTGCGAGGCTCGATGTTTGGCTTTTTCTTTACCGCAAGCGAGGTTAAAAACTATGACGATGCGTTAAAAAGCGACGTCAAACTTTACGCTAAATTTCACGCCAAAATGCTTAAAAAAGGCGTCTATCTAGCGCCTAGCCAGTTTGAGACGGGCTTTATCTGCGACGCGATGAGCGAAGAGGATATTAAATTTGCCATTAAAGCCGCAGACGAGAGCTTTGCCGAGATAGTCGCGCAAGACGCGAGCGAAAACGAAGAAATGCGCGAGGTAAAAGCAAGGATCGCCGATCTAGAAGAGCGTCTAAAAGAGGCCAGAAAAGAGCGCGAAGCGATACAAGAACGCATGAAAAACAGCTGGGGATTTGCCTAATGGCGAAGATAAATTTAGGCGACGTCGTAAAGGGAGCCGAGCAGCTAAGTCTGGGCGTTTCTATCGTCGTCGCGCTTGCTATCGGGGCTGGGTTTGGCTACTGGATGATGAAGGAAACAGGCTGGACGTGGACGCTGTTTGCGGGCATAGCCGTCGGTATCGCCGCAGCCGCGCTAAATGTCAAAAAGGCCTACGACACGCAGATAAAAAGCCTTGAGCAGCTAAAAGACGAGAGTAAATTTAAACCCGCGAAAGACGACGAGGACGATGAGTGAATTTTAGGCTCCTTGCCGTTTACGGCGCGTTTGAGGCCTTGTTGTTGCTGGGCTCTGCAGTATTTGGCCGTGCGTGGTTTTATAGCTCGCATGTTGCTTTTGCGGGCTCGCTTTTGGTGTTAGCCGCAACCTTTAGAGCATACAAAAAGCGCGTGCAAAACGGAGTGCGAGACTATGACGCCTCCGCAGAGGACGACATAGACGAATGGGGCGAAAATCACGAGGAGTTTCCCGATCGCCCCGCGGAGGCTAAATTTTACGGGCATGACCCGCACCGCGAAGATGCTAAATGCTTGGACGCGTTAAATTTAGAGGACTACGCAAAAACGGACGCACAGCTAAATTTAAAAGACGAAAACGAGCGGGTTAAATTTGACGCGGCAACAGAACAAAACGAATCCGTGCGGGGCAAATTTGACGATCCAAATTTAAGCGGCGCAGATCAAAATAGCGAGTCAAATTTAAGCCGGGCAAACGAGTTAAATTTAAACGAATCAAATCAAAATAGCGAAACTAAGCCCTCAAAAAAGCAAAATTTCGCGCGTAATTTAAAGCAAAATTCGCCCAACTATTTCACCGCTTTCGTGCCTTTTCGGCTGATCGCGTATACGGTTTTGGTCGTCGGATTTTTGGCGCTAAAAAGACAAGACAACCTTGATATCGCCGCGTTTTTGATCGCGCTTGCGGCGATGCCCGCGGGCGCTTTGATATATGGAGTAAAAAGCAATGAGAAATAGCTCGATAATAACGATTAGATCGATGTTTGCACTATTTGTAGGGATGGCGTTTTTGTTTGTGGGAAACGGCCTCATCATCAGCTCTGCGGGCGTCGAGCTAAAAAAAATGGGCGCGGACGAGCTAGAGACGGGATTTGTTATCGCGGTATTTTTCGTTGGAGCTATGATAGCTACGATATTTTCGCATAAAATCGTCTCAAAAGTCGGCCATATCAGGAGCTTTGGGATATTTGCGTCGCTTTTTGGTATCGCGGCGATGTTTCACGACCTTAGCCAAAATCTCTATTTTTGGGCGTTTTTGCGCGGGTGTTTGGGATTTTGCTACTACTCGATCTTGATGATAATCGAAAGCTGGCTCAACGCGCGCGCTAGAAACGAAGTGCGCTCGCGAGTACTGGCATTTTACGAGATCACGTTTTACGTATGTTTTGGGCTGGGTATCCTCGTGCTATCGCTAAATTTATCCACTTCTCACGTGCTTTTGCTTAGCGCGGCGTTTATTTTGTTTTCGAGTATTCCTTTAAATTTAATCCGCATCAAAGAGCCGCCTATCCCCGAAAAAAAGAGCGTCTCGATCCCGAGGGTCTTTGCGCTCGTGCCTTTGGCGCTCATTACCAGCATCGTAGCGGGCATCCTCATAAACGGCTTTTTTGCGATGGCTAGCGTTTATATCCTGCTGCAAGGATACGGCGCGAGGGAGGTTTCGTTTTTTATGACCGTCGCGATGGCGGGCGGCTTTATCGCCCACTCTCTCATCGGCGGTTTTTCGGATAAATTCGGTCGCCGCCCCGCGATAATGTGCTGTGCGGGCGTGTCGCTATTTGCGGCTATTTGTTTTTTGGCGCTTAAGCCCTCTATCTACGCGCAGTACGTTTTGTCGTTTTTTCTAGGCTCGGGCGCTTTTTGTCTCTACGCGTTATCGCTCGCTCGCGCCAACGACGTTTTAAAGCACAAAAATCAAGGCATCGAAGTAGGTCGCGCCGTGCTTTTTAGTTACTCTTTCGGCTCGCTTCTTTCGTCCGTGATAATGGGCGCTAGCATGCAAATTTTAGGCTTTGACGGCTTTATGTGGGTTTATGCAGCGCTGCTTGCGTTTCTTATCGCATTTTGCCTCACGCAAAAGACCGTTCCGCTCGAAAGCAGAAGCGACTTTGAGCATAGCCCCGGCACGATGGCAAATAGCTAATGAAAATCTCAAATTTGACGATATAGCCGTATGGAATCAGTAAATAACGCTATAAGCTCGCAAATCGCGACCCAGGCCGCAGTCAGCGGCGCGCTACCCAAAACCGGCGGCGTAGGCGGCGCAAACGCCGGACAGACGGGCGAAACCAAAAATCTTTTTAAAAATCAGCCTGCGCCCTCGCAAAATTTAGACTCCGAGGCCGCGGATAACGCCGTAAAGGATCTAGATAAGCTCGTAAATAAGCTTTTAAACGAGCTAAAATCAAGCCCGACGCAGGCCAAAGAGCTAGCCGCGCAGGCTAAAAATCTCCAGCTCTCGCCAAATCTCGCAAAAGATATGAAAAGCCTCGTCGCACTTGCCGAAAACGAGCCCGATCTAAAGGAGTTCGCGCTTAAGCTAAAGGAGTTTTTAAAACCCGTCGCCGACATAAAAAGCGCGCCGCTAAACGAGCAGATAAAAAACTCGGGTATCATGCTGGAGGCAAATTTAAAGGACGCGCTAAACGGCAAATTTAACCTACCTAGCGCGATAAATAAGCTATTTGGCGATATAAAAAATCTCTCAAATCAGCAGCTTTTGGAGCAAATTTCAGCCTTAGCTAAGGATGACAGCCTAAGCACGAACGAGAGCTTTGCGAGGCTTGATCAAATTTTACAAAGCGCTAAAACCGCAGCCAAAGATACGCTAGCGGGCTCGCCTTTTAAACAGCTTTTTGAAATCGCCGATAAGCTCGAAAACTCGGCTAAATTTATGGACAAGCAAGCAAACGCCATGAGCGGCAGCGGGCTAAGCCTAAACGAAAAAACGCTAAACGCCGAGCTAAATAAAATCTCGCAGCTGCTGGCAAACGCGGGTGAGAAAATGCAAAATTTAAACAGCGAAAAGCTAAGTCAAAACAGGGGCTTTGCTTTAAATTTCGCCGAGCTAAAAAGCGCGGTAAAAGATCTAACGGACGAGCTTAGCGCGCTTGCGGCCTCGCAGGATAAATTTAACGATTTCGCGCAAAAAATCGTCCGAGACGGCGCGGAAGGAAGCGATGGCGCGACGCTACAAGATAAGCTGCAAAATGCGGCTAGAAAGCTAAATTTTGCCCTGCAAATCGCCGATAAAGCGGGCTTTGAAGCAAAAAATAACTTAGATGAGGTCGGCAAGTTAATAAAGCAGCAAAACATCGCTCGCGCCGAGCTTGGCGCCGTGACGCCAAAAAGCGCCGAAGAGACGGCAAAGGTGCTACAAAACGACGTAAAAAGCGCGCTTTTAAATATGCAGTCAAAGTCCCCAGACGCTAGCCCAGTAAAAGACGCCGCCTCAAAGCTGCTCGCTCAAATCGAGATGCATCAGCTAGCCTCCGCGGTCGCAGGCGGCGTGCAGACCTATTTACCGTACGTCTGGGAGGGCGTTGAGGGCGGAAATATCAGGTTTAAGCAGGGCAAAAAGCAAAAACACTACGCGCAAATCGACCTAAATTTTCAAAATTTCGGCCAAATCAATATCATGGTGGCGCTCAGCGAAAACAAATACATCGACCTTGCGATCGCGACGCAAAAAGAGGAGTTTAAGGATCTGATTTTAAGCGGCGCGAAGGAGCTAAAAAGGGCTATCGGCGAGCAGGGGCTGATAGTGTCGAATTTTAGCCTAAAAACTATGCCTAAACTGCGTCTTAGCGGCGTTTACGGCGGTCTGGATAAGCTTGATATGGGCTTTGATAAAAAGGCGTAAATTTGGCAAAAGTGCAAAAAACTAAAAAAGCCGTGGCTCTTGGCTACAATCGCCAAAAAGATAATGCTCCAAAGGTGCTAGCTACGGGTTCGGGCGAAGTGGCAAAAAATATCATAAATCTAGCCAAATCTCACGATATACCGATCAAAGAGGACGCCGATCTAATCGAGGTTCTAAGCAAGGTCGATCTAAACGAGGAAGTCCCGCCAAATCTCTATAAAGCGGTCGCGGAAATCTTTAGCTTTTTGTATCAAATGACGAATAAAAAATAGGGCGCTTGCGGCAAAGTAGAAGCGAGGGCAGGCTTATCGCAAGTGCAAATTTGAGCGCGAACTAGGAAATTTAAATGAAAAAGACGGTCGGAATAATAGTGATTTTAGCCTTGCCTTTGTTGATCTTATTTTCGGCTCTGATTTTTGCTAGCGGTAACGCGTCAAAAAGCGCAAACTATCCGAAACACGCGCTAGAAAAAGCGGTAACTCACGATAAAAAAGAGCCTCATCTAAAAAAGATAAAACCGTCAATCATAAAGTAAAATTTGACGGAAAGTTTGTAGCTAAACGTAGCAAATAAAGCAAAAGCGATAAAATGCGTTTCGTGCGGTCAAATTTGAGTACAAGCACAGCAAGGCGCGCATAAAATGAAAGCGAGCTAAATTTGAGCATATATGTTCTGTATAAAAGCCGCGACCTAGACCGCCGATGTCTCGGTAAAATTTAACCAATTTCGCGCCATTTCTGGAATCGTCAAAATCTCACCCACATTTCATCGTAGCGTCTAGTTATCGTAAAATTATTTGCATTATTTTATGTATTTTTGCCTTATAGCTAAATTTAATATAAATAAAGATAAAATAGCCGTAAAATTAACTCAAAAAACGGAATAAATTTGAAACAAAAATTGGTCTTAGTCGGCGCCTCGACGGGCGGTCCGGGACATTTAAAAAGGCTTTTTAAAGGGCTTGAGCTAAACGGTGCTAGCGTGGTTATCGCGCAGCACATGAGCTTAGCGTTTATACCTAGTTTTATCTCGCAGTTTAATAAGGAGTGCGCGGCGGAGGTGGTCATGCTAGGGGCGCCCGTGCAGCTAAAAAGCGCGATATATATCTGCGAGAAAAACTCCGAGATAATCTCTGCTAGCCCCCTAACGGCGGGCATGTGCTCTCCTATGAAAGAGACCACGTATAACCCCAACGTGGATGTGCTTTTTCACTCCGGCGTGCAGGCTTGTAAGTTTGCCGACGTCATGGCGATACTGCTAACGGGCATCGGCGACGACGGCGCGCGCGGACTAAACGAGCTATACAAAGCCGGCGCCAAATGCGTAGCCGAAAACGAGGAGAGCGCGATCGTCTACGGCATGCCAAAACGCGCGAAAGAAATCAATGCAAATTTAAAGTCACTACCCATCGGCGGTATAAGAGCGGAATTAGAAAGGTTTTTACATGCTTGAAAATGCAAATTTGACGCCCGCTCCTAGCGATGCGGCGGGGCTAAATAAATTCGTCGAAGTCGTCAAAAATATGTGCGGCGTAGACCTAGAGTCCAAAAAGGACATGATAAAGCAACGCCTAATAAATTTCTGCCAAGCAAACCGCATCCCAAGCTTTGAAGCGCTAAGCTCAAAAGTCCTCGTGGACCGCTTTATGAGGCAAGAAATCGTAAATTTGATCACCACGAACGAGACTTATTTTTACAGAGAGTTGCCGCAGCTACAAGCCGCGATCTACTACGCCAGAGAGGAGCTTGATAGCGTGCGGATACTGTGCGCGCCGTGCTCGACGGGCGACGAGGCGTACTCGCTAGGTATGCTAGCGCACTCAAATTTGCTCGACGTAAATCGCGTCAGCATCGTTGGTATCGACATAAACTCCGAGGCTATCGAGAGCTGTAAAAAGGGCGTTTATAGCGAGCGCTCACTGCACCGCCTAAACGACAATCAAAAAAATATATACTTTACAAAACGCGACGGCAAGTACGAAATCAAGCGCGAGATGCTGCCTAGATGCGAGTTTAGCGTGGCAAATATCTTTGACGACGCGATCTTTAAGCTCGGTAAATTTGACATCATTTTCTCTCGAAATATGATGATTTATTTTAACGAGGAATTTAAGCTAAAAACGGTCGAGCGCTTTCATAAAATTTTGAGCGATCACGGTAGGCTCTACGTCGGACACGCCGATCTGGTACCGTTTACGACGCTTTATAAAAAACATATTTTAAACGGAACGACTTATTACGCTAAGGCCTGAGTGAGATAAATTTGAGGTCAAATTTTGGCTCAAATTTGTTTAAATTTGACGTGAGCGAACGGCTGCATTTTTGACGCGGACGGTAAATTTGCCGGGTCAAATTTGATTAAATTTGCCACTTGCCAAACCCGCGCCGTAAAGCAAATTTACGCTAGCTCGTCTTTGTAAATTTTACGCACGAAAAGCCAGTAAATCGCTCCGGCAAAAAACATACAGCCTATCAGCGCCGTGATCAGCGAGAGGCTAAGCCCGAGCTCAAAAAGCAGCCCTATACCGCTAGAAATCACCGCCGCGACGCCTAGATAAACCATATCGTTATAGGCGATTATACGGCCGTAAAATGAGGGATCGCACTTTTGCTGGATGAGCGTGTAGGTGTAGCTCCAAAGCGTCGAGGTGAAAAATCCCGCGCAAAAAATCCCGATAAATCCGATATAAAAGTTAAACTGCAGCGCGCTCCATGCTATGACGCCAAGGCCGTGCCCGACGTAGATATAGACGAGATTGGAGTTTGAGACGAATTTGCTAAGCACGAGCGGACCGACGATGAGGGCGACGGCGCGGCAAGCGTTTATGTAGCCGATGATGAGAGATGCCGATAGCAGGCCAGCGTACGGATAGTCGGCTAGTAGCGCCACGAGCGCGTCGTAGCTGGTCACGCCTACAACCGCGTGCAGCATGATGAGGTGCGCGATGAGGGGGTTTTGTTTTATGTATTTTAGGCCGTTTTTTAGCATCTCGCGGACTTTTTCGCCGTCTTTTTTAGCCCGCACGGCGATATCTGTTTTAAGCAGGACGATAAGCGCCACGCCGTAAAGAGCGCAGTCTAGCAAAAAGGCGCTTTTTATCCCGAAAAAATGGATATAAATGCCCGCTAGCCCCATGCCCGCGGTGTATGAAAACGCCCAAATGAGTGAGTGGATCTCGTTTGCGGTTTTTAGGTCGTCTTTGTTTAAAATTTTGGGGAAAAGGCTCATTTCGACCTGAAAATACGTCCCACCGGCTCCGACTCTGATAAATATTATCACAAATAGCAGCCACATCAAGGAGAGTTTGTCGATAAAAACGAGCATAAAAACAGTCACCATCTCCACGACAGTGAGCGCTATTAGCATCGGTTTGGGGCTAAATTTATCCACCACGATACCGCTAAAAGGCGATAGTAGCACGCCCGGCACGAAAGCTAGCGCAGCTGCGGCCGTGATCGCCCAAACGGGCGCGTCAAGCTCGATAAGCAGCGTAAAAATGCCCGTGTGCGAGAACCAAACGCCAAAATAACAAATCAGCTGTATGAGCGAGAGGCGCGCGAAAACAGGCTGGGTTTTTAGTAGGTTGATAAATTTACTCATTTTGGGCTTCGGGTTAAATTTGAACGCTAAATTTGCCGCTTAGTTTGCTTCTACTTTTTTGTAGATGCGCTCCTGGGCGAAATTTTCTTTGATAAAGCTGTTTTGGTTGCCTATCTGGCGAAGCGTATCGCCATTAATCTCGAAATTTAGCTTTTCGCGGTACTGATTCGTAACGCTTAGAGTGTTGCCGCTTATCTCGTAAATGCCTGTTTGTAGCTCTCTTTGCGCAATCTTTTTTTGATAAACGGTGTCGATTTTAAACGTACCGTCCGCGTTGAGCGTTAGCGTGCTTTTTGAGTTTTCGCTACAACCGTCGCAAAACACCTTAGCCTCGTAAACGCCGATCAAATTTTCCTTATCTATCTCGGCGCCGCACGTTTCAAAAACCTCAGTACTGCCGCATTTTTTGCTATTTACCGCGCTTGTGCCGCCGCTTGCCGCACAGCCTGCAAATATCATCGCAGCTGCGGCTAAAAATAAAATATTTTTCATGATTTATCCTTAAAATTTTGGCTAATTATACTAAAAATTTTCCGCTAAAATGGCGAAATTTTAGCAAAAAGCGGCTAAAATGATAAAAAATATTTTAAGGAGTAGTCATGGAAGAGAGCATCCCGTTTATCGTATTTGCCGTGGTCGTGCTGGCCTTTGCGGTCTTGTTTTTAAAAGCCGGTATCAAGATCATCTCGCAGTCTGATATCTACATCGTCGAGCGTTTGGGTAAATTTCACAAGGTGCTTGACGGCGGATTTCACATCATCATCCCTTTTGTCGATCAGATCCGCGCGCAAATCACCGTTAGAGAGCAGCTAGTAGATATAACCAAGCAGCAAGTCATCACAAAAGATAACGTAAACATCAGCGTCGACGGTATCGTGTTTTTAAAGGTCGTGGACGGTAAAATGGCTCTGTATAACGTCGATAGCTACAAGCGCGCGATCGCAAATTTGGCCATGACGACGCTGCGCGGCGAGATCGGCGCGATGAACCTCGACGATACGCTTAGCTCGCGCGACCGCCTAAACTCCGCGCTACAAAGAGCGCTCGGAGACGCCGCCGATAACTGGGGCGTAAAGATCATGCGCGTCGAGATCTCCGAGATTTCCGTGCCGCACGGCATCGAAGAGGCGATGAATCTACAAATGAAAGCCGAGCGCGAAAAACGCGCGATCGAGCTAAAAGCGCAGGCTGAAAAAGAGGCGCTCATCCGCAACGCCGAGGCGCTAAAACAAGAAAAAGTATTGCAAGCCGAAGCCATCGAGCGTATGGCCGATGCAAAAAAATACGAGCAAATCGCGCTAGCGACGGCCCAAAAAGAGGCGATGGATATGATAAACGAAAGCATGGCGCAAAACGCAAAAGCCGCCGAGTTCCTGCTCGCGCGCGACCGCGTGGGAGCCTTTAACGAGCTAGCCAAAAACGGCTCGAAAGATAAAATTTTAGTCCCTTACGAAGCGACCGAGCTCATCGGCTCACTAAGCGTTTTAAAGGACTTTTTAGGCGCTAGGGCGGCGAAATGATACCCGCGTACTTGATGCTGGCTGCGGGCGTTGGGTTGGTCATGCTCGAGTTTATGATCGGTAGCTTTTTCGTGCTATTTTTCGGGCTTGGATTTTTAGCGGTCGGAGTTTTGGGATTTTTTATCGATATCGCTTGGGAGCATCAAATTTTACTCATCGCTATCGTCTCGTTAGTCCTGCTTTTTGCGCTTAGAAAGCCGCTAAAGGACAAATTTAACCAGCACGAAAGCGAGGTCAAAGATGACTTTTTAAACGAGAGCGGCGAGGGCGAGATCAGAGAGGGCATGGTTTATTTTAAAGGTACTTTGTGGCGCTACGACGGAAATTTAGCCGAGGGCGCAAAGGTGCGCGTGCTCGGCACCAAAGGCAATAAAGTCGTTTTACAGCGGGATTAAAATTTTTATTCTTGCGGTTTAAAACCGCTTTTAAATTTTTCAAGGAGTCAAAATGTTTATCATAAATTTAACTTATGTTAAAGAATTAAGTCAGGTCGATAGCTTCATAAGCGAGCACAATGCATTTTTGGATAAATTTTACGCAGAAAATAAATTTATCTGCTCTGGGCGTAAAGTCCCGCGTAGCGGCGGCATTATCTTGGCAAACGTTAAAGATCGCCCGGAGCTTGACGAGATTATCAGACAAGATCCGTTTTTTAAAAACGGTATTGCAAAATATGAAATTACCGAGTTTTTGCCGACGAAATTCGTACCTGATTTTGAGCGGTTTTTAAGCGAGCAAACGAACTAAGCGCTGCTTTTGTGCGCGTAAATTTAATTGAAAATGCGATCCAATTTGACCTTGACCGCATTAAATTTTAGTGTTTGTGATGAGGACAAGCGTGCGCTTCGTCGCTTGCGCAGCTTTTGCCGTGATGAGCGCAGCCTTGTGCTTTTGTGTCGCATTTTGGGTATGGCTTTGATTTGTCGCTAACGCCGCCGCAGCCTGGGCTTTTATCCGCTCCGTGATTTCCGTGACGAGGGCACTCTTTCATCTCTGTGTGAGACTGTGCGCAGCTAGCGTTTGCCATGCCGTGATGCGGGCAGCTAGCGTCTTTTATCTGCGTAGCGTGGCGATACTCCTGCGCGTTTTGCTCTGCGGGAGCTGGTTTGTTTGCCGCGCAACCTGCAAAAAATAGCGCCAAAATCGTAGCCAAAACTAAATTTTTCATCTTTTCTCCTTTGATAAAATGTCTCGGGATTTTATCAAATTTAAGCTTTATAAATCGGGTTAAATTCAAGGCCGCGGCAAATTTGACGCTACGGTTTATGCGGGAAAGCGGCTATCTGCGGCAGTACAGACCGTCACGCCCGCCTTAATGACGTCTAGGGGCGTCGCGGCCGTCCCTGCGGTCGGGCTGTTTTGTGACGTAGGCAGATATGGGCTTGCGGGTATCGCTAAATGGGCTAAATTTCTTAAGTTAGCCGCGTTTATTGTGGATTTTAAAGTCATTTCTTTGCCTTTGCGTTGAGGAGCGAAACGATATCCGCAAGATGTCAAAAAACGTGAATTTATCAAAGATAAAAGCGTTTTTCGCTAAACTCGCGTAAAAAATTTAAAGGAAAAATTTGAATAGACTAAGCGTGGACGAGGCGGTAAATTTGATAGAAAACGCCGATCTAAACGAGCTTGGAGCGATGGCTCTAGCGCGCAAACGCGAGCTGCATCCAGACGGCGTCACGACCTTTATCGTGGATAGAAACATCAACTACACGAACGCGTGCTGGGTGGACTGTAAATTTTGCGCGTTTTACCGCGATCACAAGGACGAGGAGGCCTATGTGCTGGGCTTTGACGAGATCGGGCAAAAGATCGAGGAACTCATCGCTATCGGCGGAACTCAAATTTTGTTTCAAGGCGGCGTACATCCGAAGCTAAAAATCGAGTGGTACGAGGATCTCGTGGAGTTTATCGCAAAAAAATATCCGAGCATCACGATTCACGGATTTTCTGCGGTCGAGATCGACTATATCGCAAGGATATCGCGTATCAGCACGAGAGAGGCGCTACGCCGTCTGCGAGAAAAGGGGCTCTACTCGATGCCGGGAGCCGGAGCAGAGATACTTAGCGACCGCGTCCGTGACGTGATCGCGCCTAAAAAATGCGATGTGGAGACATGGTTACGTATCCACCGTGAGGCGCACGAGGAGGGGCTAAAGACGACGGCTACGATGATGTTTGGTACCGTAGAAACCACGCGCGAGATCGTGGAGCACTGGGAGCACATCAGGAGTTTGCAGGATGAGACTGGCGGCTTTAGAGCGTTTATATTGTGGAGCTTTCAGGGGCTAAATACGCGCCTAGCGGCCGAACGTCCCGAGATCAAAAAGCAAAGCTCGAATCGCTATTTGCGCCTGCTTGCCGTCTCTAGGCTGTTTTTAGACAACGTGCCAAATATCCAAAGTAGCTGGGTCACGCAGGGCAGCTACATCGGGCAGCTGGCGCTGCTGTTTGGCGCAAACGACCTAGGCAGCACGATGATGGAGGAAAACGTCGTCAAGGCCGCGGGCGCTAGCTACCGTATGAATCAAGACGAGATGATACGCCTCATCAAAGACATCGGCGAAAAACCCGCCAAACGCAATACCAATTATGATATTTTAGAAAGGTTTTATTGATGAAAATCATAAATTTAAAAGCCGCAAATTTACAAATCCCTGCCGTTTACGAGGCGAGCAAAACCCTGCCTGCCGTGAGTCTAAAGCTTATTTTTAAGGTCGCCGGAGCTTGCGCGGAGGAGAAGGCCGGACTTGCTAAAATCGTCGCGAAAATTTTTGACGAAGGCACGCTAAGTAAGGGCGCGGCGGGCTTTGCCAAAGAGCTTGAAACGCGCGCGATTAGTCTTTACGCGAGTGCTGGATTTGAGACATTTGCGTTTGAGCTAAACTGCCTAAAGGAGCACTTTTCTTTTGCGCTTGCCAAGCTAAAAGAGCTTTTAGAGGAGCCAAATTTAAGCCAAAAAAGCTTTGAAAAGGTGCGAACTTTGACGCTGGGCGAAATTTCTGGCAACGAGAGCGACTACGACTATCTAGCTAGAGTCGCGCTAAACGGGCTGCTATATCCCGGTACAAATCTAGCAAGACCTAGCATCGGCACGAAGCAAAGCGTGGAGAGTATAACGCTAGAGGACGTTAAAAACTTCATCTCTAGCAAGCTTGATCTGGCAAATTTATTTGTAGTGCTAGGCGGCGAAGTGACGCCGTGGGAGCTAAATTTGGACGAGATTTTAAGCTCGCTAAAGCAGGGCGAAGCGCGCGAACTAAAACTGCTAAAAACCGATGAAAAATGCGGCCAAAAGTCCATCATCAAGCCTAGCGAGCAAGCCTATATCTACTTTGGCGCGCCTTTTGACGTTTGCCGAGAGGAGCGCTATAAGGCTAAGGTCGCGACGTTTATTTTGGGCGAGGGCGGCTTTGGCAGTAGGCTGATGGAGGAGATCCGCGTGAAGCGGGGGCTAGCGTATTCGGCGTATGCTAGGAGCGAATTTGCGCTCAGCCACTTGCAAATTTGGGGCTACCTGCAAACCAAAAACGAAAGCAGGAGCGAGGCGGTTGCGGTCGTAAAAGACGAATTTTCAAAATTCGTCAAAAACGGCGTAAAGGCTGGCGAACTAGTGCAAGCCAAAAGATTTTTGCTAGGCTCGCAGCCGCTACGCCAAGAGACGCTTTTTAACCGCTTAAATATCGCTCAAAGCGAGTTTTATAACGGCTTTAAGCTAGGAAATTTTAAAGACGAGCTAGAAAAAATCTCAAAGCTAAAGCTTGCTGAGCTAAACGCGTTTATCGCGGAGCACGCGGAGATAGAAAAGCTCAGTTTTGCCGTGCTTTACAATGAAATTTGATGAAAAAGACAAAATCAATCTAAAAAAAATCGGCGTAACCACTCTGCTCGACCTAGCGCTTAAGCTTCCTAAAAGCTTCGAGGATACGAGCCTGGCCGCCGCGCCAAAAGACGGACACGTGAGCGTCGCCGTAGAGATAAAAAGCGCGTATCGCCAGGGCGGGATGCTGCACGCCGTATGCTGGTGCGAGGCGTGGAAGCAAAACGTCAAGATCGTGATTTTTAATGCCAAGCCTTGGCATCACGGCGCTTTTAAAGTCGGCAAAAGCGTAATTGTAAGCGGCAAATGCGCCTACGCCTACGGCTCGTGGCAGCTAACAAATCCAAAAATCGTCACGAAAATAAACGAAATCATACCCAAATACAAACTCTCTCTCAGAGACGATTCGTTTAAAAATTTGATCCAAAAGTACGTAAATTCGCCAAATTTGATCGAGGCGGGACTCACGCCTAGGGAGGCTGAGTTTTTGCTAGATCTGCACAGAGGAGACGAAAAAAGCGTCGCGATACTAGATGCTCTCGTGCGAGAAAAAGCGGGCGAAGAGGTGTTAAAATTCGTAGAAATTTACAACTACCTAAAAAAACTAAATGCTAAAAAAACTCGCTTTAAGGCGCCTAAAGTCAAGCTTTTTGATATCTCTTCGTGGCTTAAAAATTTGCCATTTGCGCCGACTTCCGACCAGCTAAACGCTATCGCTGATTTGCGCGCGGACTTTAGCGGCAAGGAGGCGGTGCGACGCGTCGTGATGGGCGATGTCGGTAGCGGCAAGACGCTTGTTATGCTAGCTGCCGCGCTTAGCGTCTATCCTCAGCCTGCGCTCATCATGGCGCCCACATCGATACTGGCCGAGCAAATTTACGCCGAGGCGGCGCGCTTGCTGCCGGATTTTATGCGCGTTTTGCTTGTTAAAAGCGGCGATAAACCCGAATTTGACGGCATAAATCTCATCATCGGCACGCACGTTTTGCTATATCAAAGCTTACCCGCAGCGCCGCTTGTTATGATAGACGAGCAGCACCGCTTCGGCTCTAATCAACGCGAGAAAATCAACGCTCTAGCTAGCGGGGAGCTCGGGCGAGACCTGCAGCTCGACGAAGCGGACGGTGAATTTGAGGGCAAATTTGAGGAGGACGAACGGTCAAATTTGACTGAAATCTCGCCCCAAAACCGGCAGGCAAAAACGGCGAGAGAGACCAGGGCCCACGTCGTACAGTTTTCTGCAACGCCGATTCCGCGCACGCTAAGCATGATACAAAGTAGCTTCGCGGAGTTTAGTTTCCTAAAGCAGATGCCTTTTGAAAAGCATATCCACACGCAAATTTTGCAAAGTGCGGACTTTGGCGAGTTGCTAGCGCATATCAAGGCGCAAATCGCTAAAGGCAAGCAGGTCGCCGTGATATATCCGCTGGTTGAGAGCAGCGAAAACTCGAACTATCAGGGGCTAGAGGAAGCGCAGGGGTTTTGGCGAGCAAATTTCGCAAACGTCTACGTCACGCACGGTAAGGATAAGGAAAAAGAGCAAGTGCTGCGCGAATTTCGCGAGCGCGGAGACGTGCTGCTATCGACGACGGTGGTCGAGGTCGGCATCTCGCTGCCCAGGCTTAGCACGATCGTGATCGTGGGCGCGGAGAGGCTAGGACTAGCGAGCCTACATCAGCTGCGCGGACGAGTAGGGCGAAACGGCGGGAGCGGATTTTGCTTTTTATTTACAAAGCTCAAAAATCCGCCGTCGCGCCTGAGGGAGTTTTGCGAGACGCTGGACGGCTTTAAGATCGCCGAGATAGACCTCAAAAATCGCCAAAGCGGCGACATCCTAAACGGCGCGTTTCAGCACGGCGCGACGTTTGAATACTACGACTACGAAGAGGAAATCACGCAGGCGGCGAAGGATAGACTGGGGATTTAGCTAAGTTTGTCCTTGAATCGGCAAAATTGGCTACTTGCTTGAGTGTTTTTCGTATTTAAATTTGAAACAAAACCGGTAAAAATTTGTGTTCAAGATTTTATGATTTTCAAAATTTGATTGAAATGAAATTTGAAGATGATTTTTGTAGCATTTTTGGCTTGATTAAAACCCCAAAAGTGTGTAGTTTTGTGATTACTATATAGCTTTACTTGTATATTATTGGGCGGAATCGGCGCAAAACTAAATGCTTGCGGTTGAGGCTTTTTATAAAAGCTAGAGATTACTAATTTTGGCTCATATTTAAATATGGTTTTTATACAGGGCAACTCAAAAAGCGAAGTTGTAAATTTAAAAAGTGGATTGGTGACCCTTACGAGAATCGAACTCGTGTTACCAACGTGAGAGGCTGGTGTCCTAACCGCTAGACGAAAGGGCCAACAATGATAAAATAAATCGTGGTGCCCCGTGTAGGGCTCGAACCTACGACCCCATCATTAAGAGTGATATGCTCTACCAACTGAGCTAACGAGGCAAATGGCGCAGCGGACGGGGCTCGAACCCGCGACCTCCGCCGTGACAGGGCGGCATTCTAACCATCTGAACTACCGCTGCACCTAAAATGGTGGTCGCTATAAGACTCGAACTTATGACATCCACCTTGTAAGGGTGGCGCTCTACCAACTGAGCTAAGCGACCCAAATTTAACAAAAATAAATGGTGTCCTGTGCTGGACTCGAACCAGCGACCCCTTCATTAAAAGTGAAATGCTCTACCGACTGAGCTAACAAGACAAATGGCGCAGCGGACGGGGCTCGAACCCGCGACCTCCGCCGTGACAGGGCGGCATTCTAACCATCTGAACTACCGCTGCACCTAAAATGGTGGTCGCTATAAGACTCGAACTTATGACATCCACCTTGTAAGGGTGGCGCTCTACCAACTGAGCTAAGCGACCGAAAAGACTAAATCGTGGCGACCCTTAAAGGATTTGAACCTCTGTTGCTACACTGAGAGAGTAGAGTCCTGGGCCACTAGACGAAAGGGTCTATGTAAAAAATGGTGTCCTGTGCTGGACTCGAACCAGCGACCCCTTCATTAAAAGTGAAATGCTCTACCGACTGAGCTAACAAGACATTTTTTCAAAAAACGAAACGTGATTATATATAAAAAAGGCTGATTTGTCAAGACAAAAAGCCGCTGTTTTTCAAATTTAGCCTCAAATTTGATTTATTTTGACAAATTTTGCATTCGTCAAAAACGCATAAAAAGTCAAATTTGGCCCAAATTTAAAAAGGTCAAATTTGACTGAAAAACTAAAAAAGGATTTTAGCGTCCCTTAAATTTAGCAAGAAAAGCAAGTCTTAAACTCATACGGAGTAGGTCGCGCTTCGTACGGCCATACTTGGCTTTCAAATTTATAATGCTGATACGCATTTATAAACGTCGGTGTCATGATTGGACGCAAATATTCGTTGTCGCGAATTAGCGCTTCCAGGCTGCCTCTTAACGTATGAGGGAGCTGCTCGATACCGCGCTCGCGGATCTCGTCAAGCGTGAGTTTAAATAAATTTTCATCCATCGGGCCGACCGGCTCCATCTTGTGTTTTACGCCGTCAAGTCCCGCCATCAGCATCGCTGAAAAGGCCAAATACGGGTTTGCAGTTCCGTCAGGGAAGCGCATCTCGGCGCGGACTGATTTTTCTCCCGAGCCGTACGGGATACGGATCGAGGCTGAGCGGTTTTGGCTAGAATACGTTAGGATTGACGGCGCTTCAAAGCCTGGTATTAGGCGCTTGTAGCTGTTTGTGCTAGGGTTTGTAAACGCCGCGACGCTCCTTGCGTGTTTTAAAATTCCGCCGATATACCAACGTGCAAAATCGCTTAAATTTGCGTATTTTCCTTCGCCGTAGAACAAGTTTTTGCCGTCTTTCCATACAGACTGATGCACGTGCATGCCGCTGCCGTTGTCGCCGTAAAGCGGTTTTGGCATAAACGTCGCAGTTTTTCCGTTTAGGTGTGCGACCATTTTAACGACGTATTTGTAAATTTGCACGTTATCGGCAGCTTCGAGAAGGGTTCCAAATTTAACGCCAAGCTCGCCTTGACCTTGCGCAACCTCGTGATGTCCTAGCATGACTTCTAGGCCAACTTGTTCTAAAACCTGCATCATTTCCGCACGCAGATCGACCATGCTATCGGTCGGTTGCGTCATCAGATAGCCGCCTTTTCTTCTTGGGCGGTGGCCGGTGTTGTAGCTATCTTTAAAGTCTCTAGCGTCGTTCCATTCGCCTTCTTCGCTGTCCACTTCAAACATCGCGCAGTTTGGGCTGTCTACTATTTTTACGTTATCAAATATAAAAAACTCGTTCTCCGGCCCAAAATACGCCACATCGCCCATGCCGCTCTCTTTTACGTAGGCCATGGCTTTTTTGGCTATCGAGCGCGGGCATTTTTCGTAAATTTGCCCCTTATAAATGTCGTAAATATCGGCAAAAACCACGACCGTAACGTCGGCGGTGAAAGGATCCAAAAAGGCGCTGGTTGCCTCAGGACACATCAGCATGTCGCTTCTTTCGATCGGTTGCCACCCTCCTAGCGAGCTCGCATCCATCGGTATGCCGTTTACGAAATGATCTTTTTCTACGAATTTTATGTTATAAGATATGCTGTGCCAAGCGCCGTTCATATCGGTAAATCTAAAATCCACGAATTTAACCTCGTGCTCTTTGCAAAAATCAAAAAAATGATCGACGCTTTTTACGAATTTTCCCATTTTTCGCTCCTGTGTTTATTGATTTCGTAATTTTATCATAAAATTTTACTTTTAAGATTAATTTAAATAATTTTTTCTACCCGATCTAAAATTTTACAAATTCTCTATCGCGGTTTTTAAATACCGCACATTTTGTAAAGCCCAAATTTCTGGCGATTTGCTCGCATTTTTCGCCGTTTAGGCCGACTTGATCCTTTGCGTGAGCATCCGAGCCAAACGTAATAGGCATGTCTTTTTCGGCGATCATTTCTAGTAAATTTACGCTCGGATACTGCTCGCCGATCGGTTTTCTAAAACCGGCTGCATTTATCTCCACCGTCAAATTTGCCTTTTTTATCGCATTGATGGCGTCTTTAGCAAGGATTCTAACGTCTGTTTTTGGCATAAATTTAAACACTTTTAGCAAGTCTACATGCCCGACGATGTCAAATTTGCCAGACTTCGCCATCTTTTCGACGCAGTAAAAATAATCCCGCCAAATTTGATCTATGTCGCGCTTTTTATATTCGCCGATAAATTCGGGATTGTCAAAGCCCCAGCCGCCCAAAAAATGCACCGAACCGATTAGGTAATCAACCTTGCGCGTTAAAACCCGCTCGTCCATAAAGCCCTCTAAAAAATCGACTTCGTAGCCAAGCAAAATTTTGATCCGTCCGTCAAATTCGCCTCTGAGGCGCAAAATCTCGCTCTCGTAAGAGGGCATTTGCGAAAATTCCATACGGTACGCTTCGTCAAATTTCATCGGCGCGTGATCGCTAAATCCAAAATACTCGCAGCCCGAATTTATCGCGCTTAAAACATACTCTCTAGGCTTATCCACGGCGTGTTTACAAAGCGGCGTGTGGTTGTGCAGATCGACTCTCATTTTTATCCTTAAATATTTTGCAAATGCTACCTAAAATTTAATAAATTTAAGGATAAAGTTTGGGTTTTTAAACTTATATTTCGTTAATTTTCTATATAATCAGCCCAAATTTAAATAGGAGTTTTTATGACGCAAGAAGAACTTGACGCCTTGATGGCGGGCGATCTGGATGACGTCGTAGCTGCAGACGAGAGCGACGCGCAAGCTAGCGGAGATGAAAATTTAGACCTAAATGCTGCCGACAAAGAAGTAGTGGAGCGCAAAGATGATGATGTCAAATTTGACGGTGACTATAGAGCATCCTCAAACATATCGTGGCCTCCACCTCCTCCGACGGATGATCATAAGATGGTTCATCAGCTAGACGACGTCACGAAAGATAGCGAAGAAAAAGCCACGCAGATGTTTGACAAGCTCGATGCGATCAATAACTTCTCTATGGACGCGGAGAACGGACTTAGCGAGATTATCAGCGGTATAGAAGCTAATATCGAAATTTTTACCAAACTACATGAAAAATTCCCGAATATCGCCGCTTTTTCCGAGGCGCTCGAGAAAAATAACGCCCTAAAAAGCTCCGCCGAAATGACGCTAGATAACGTTAGAATGGCGGAAGATGAGATAATGATGGCGATGGATATGATGCAGTATCAAGACATCCACCGTCAAAAGATCGAGCGCGTTATCAACGTCATGCGCGCGCTTAGCAAGTATATGAGCA